>CAZJXU010000210.1:0-11519 GCA_964550095.1 uncultured Spirochaetales bacterium
AATGTGCATGGACGCATGCCCGAAGGCGATTGGTCGGGGCGTTGATCGACGTCAGTGGAGTCAGGGAACAACGCCGACAAGCACCAGGGGGACGGCGGGCACGCCCCGGCCCTGGCGTATGACGTTGAACAAATCCCGTTCTTAGTAGGGAACGCCGCTGGACATTTCCCTTTCCATCGACTTCATGGGTAAAATCTCAATCCCCACATCAACCGTGCCCGATACATACAGGCCAAGGTGCTTCACAAACAGGTCATGCGCCACGAAAGCGTATTTTCCGAATTGAACCTCTACGGATACGTTTTCTTTGACGAAATCGGTCTGGTTGTAAGACCCAATGGGCGTGTGTCCGGCTTCCACGATTCGGCGTTTCTGCTCATCTGCCGGGAGATGATATATCTTTGCCAGTAAATCCTTGTCCTGCGTAACCCAGAAAGCGTTCCTTTCTTCGGTCCAGCCTCTATCCACAAAGCTCCTTTTGAAAGCTTTGTTCATTTCCGTCGGAGAATACAACGTTCTCCCCGTTGATCGTTGTTCTTTTGAAATTTTGGTTTTGCATGATTCTGCATCTATCTCGTGAATCACATCGACAATCTCTTGCCACAAAGCCTCCCTGTGAACCAGCAGGTACTCTTTTCCGTTCAAGTGAGAATAAAGGGCTTCGATCTGCATCAGTGTCCTCCATTCGTCAAAGACGGGTCGTAAACAGGTTTGCCGGCGGGGCGGAGGCGCAGCGAGCCATTGTTCAGCGCGCGCACTCTTTGATGGGCGATTTTGACGTAGTCTTCCACAACGTCACACCCGTAGGCATCTCTTTCGTGCATGAGCGCCGCCACCACCGATGAGCCGACGCCCATGTACGGGTCCAACACCGCATCTCCGGCATTTGTCATGGACAAGACAAGCCTTTCCACCAGCTCGACAGGGAACTGGCACGGATGAACGGTTTTCTCGGGGTGGTTGTGTTTGACGTTCGGAAACTCCCAAATATCACTCGGGTTCTTCCCCTTGGGGTTCCCCGACAGCTCGCCCTTTTTGGGACCCTTGAAATACCTCTTGTTCGGGTACTTGCTCGGCACGCGGATCTCATCCAGGTTCCAGGTATAGTCATCACCCTTGGTCCACCAGTTAATGGTTTCGTACCGACCGGACAGCCGCTTCGTGCAATGGAGACCGTGGCCGAAGTGCCAAATGATACGGTTCCTCAGCTTGAGGCCGTTATCCCTGAATATCGGGTACAAGAGCGTGTCAAGCGGAATGATCGCTCCGTCTTTTACGTAGTTTCCCACCTGCCAGCAAATGGAACCCTGGGGGTGAAGCAGGCGAACGCACTCCCGGATGACGCGCTCCTGGGATGCCAGGTAGGCATCGATGGAGGTTCGACCCTCGTATTCTTTCCCTATGTTGTAAGGAGGCGAAGTGACGATGAGTTTGAACTTGGCGTCGGGAAGCCCATGCATGAAAGAGAGGTTGTCCTGGCATGCAAGAACGGGCATGTGCGAATTTCGCCCCGGCGATTTTCGAAACAGGACCGGTTGCTGCATTGCCATCTCTCTCACCCCTCCGGCAGATCGGTCGCACGTTATCCCATTGCCTGCCGGTTTGTCAATAGGTTTGTCAATAGGTTTGTCAGTAGGCTTGTCAACACCATCACCCGCGCCCGCATGCGGGCCGGGCGCGCGGCGGCTCACTCTTCTCCTGGCGTCTCGTCCGTCCGGGGGAAGCCCAGCGCTTCCAGGCGCCGGGCGATGTCCTGGCCCGCGCTTTGCACGCGCACGTCCTTGTCGATCTCCACGACTTCGCCTTCCCGGCTGATGTAGAAGGTCCAGCGCCGTGCGAACAGGCCCGCCAGTGCGGTAACGCCGTATTCCCCGGCTGCAGTCTTCTCCGGGTCGGAGAGCAGCACGTGTTTTGCGCCCAGCGATTCCGCAAACTCCCGGTTTCGCTCGGCGCTGTCCAGGCTCACCATGTAAACCGCGGCGTCAAAGGCCGCGATGGCTTCAGCGCTGTCACGCAGCGCCTGCAGTTCCAGCGTTCAACCCGGTGTGAAGGCCCTGGGAAACCAGGCCAGCACCACGCCGCGCTCGCCGACGTGGTCCGCCAGCCGGTGCAGCCGCCCGTCCGAGCCCTGCAGGGAAAACGCGGGCGCCTTGTCTCCCGCTTCGAGCGCCACGGCGCTGCCCGAGGTCAGCGCCAGCCAGGCCGCCGAAACCAGGCGAAAACTTCGTTTCATCTTCGTGCTCCCCGTTACCGTACAAGCGGGGGAAGGATAGCGCGCCTCGCCCCGTCCATCCACTTCTCGAAAATGCCTCGACCGGCCCCATCCGTTGGCAAGACGCACGCTCCGTTGGCAAGACGCTTGCTTCGCCCCGTCCATACACTTCAAACAGGCGTCGGCAAGGCGGCGCTGCCTGCGCCCTTCACTGCTTTTGCGCCGCCGTCGCCTCGGCGCGCTCTGCCTGCTGTTCCTCGAGTTTGCGGCGCGCCCCTTCAAACAGGTAGCAGGCGGAGTCCTTCGGTATCTCCCCCGGCGGCAGCGGCGCGTTCACCTGCTCGGGCGTGGGCCCGTACTCGGCGGCCAGCGGCTTCAGCTTTTCCAGGTCGAAGCCGTACAGCGCCGCGGCGTTCTCGGCGAAAATCTTGCGCCGCAGCCTCTCGGGCACGTCGGAGAAGGTGAGGCGCAGCGATTCCAGGTTGTAGGGGAATGTTCCCTCGTAGTGCGGGTAGTCGTTGCCCCAGCACACGCGGTCTTCGCCCACCAGCTCGATGCCGTCCAGCTCTTCCTTGCTCGGAAAGCTGGCCCCGTACCAGCAGCTCTGCGCCGCGTACACGCTGGGCGGTTCTTTCAGCACCCACTCGGAGGGGTCGTACTTCAGCTCGCCGATGGCGCCGCTGCTGATGCCCTTGTGAATCCTGTCCAGCGCGGCCAGCATCTCGGGCGCCCAGGAACAGCCGGACTCGGTGAGGATGTAACGCAGCTTCGGGTAGCGCTCGAACACGCCGCTCAGCAGCAGATGCTGGTAGCCGCGCCTGCAGTAGAAAATCACTTCGCTGATCCAGAGCGCTTCGCCGACGATGCCCTCGCCGTAGTCCGGCAGGCCCTGGCCGGAATGCTGGTTCATCACCAGCTCGTGATCCTGCAGCGCGGCGAACACGCGGTCCCACTCAGGCTCGTACAACTGGTGCAGCCAGGTGCTGTCGGGCGGAACCAGCGGCAGCAGCACGCCGCCGCGCAGGCCGGCCCTGGCGATGAACTCGATGTCCTTCACGGCCTCGTCCAGGTCGCCCGGCAACACCAGGCCGATGCCCGCGCGCCGCAGCGGATCCTCCGCGCAAAAATCCACCAGCCAGCGGTTGTGCGCGCGGATGCCCGCCAGGCACAGCTCGTGTTCGTCCGGCTTCGGCGGCCCGGCGTTCACGATGCTCTTCTTGTAGAAGGGCGGCACCGTGTTGGGGAAGATCACCTCGCCCACCACGCCCTGGCTGTTCTGGTCGCGCGTGCGCACTTCGAGGTCCCAGTTGCGCAGCTTCTTGTCGCCGTAATGCCCCGGCTCCGGGTTTTTATACTGCCCGCGCCACTCGTCGAAAGCCGCGCGGTAGCGGGGCTCCAGGTATTCGCGGTACTGCGCATGGCTGCCGCCGGCGTGGGTGTCGGCTGTTATCAGTATGTACGGCTCGTTGCTCACCGGGTTTTCTCCTCTCTTTGAAACAGGGCGCATCCTTTCAGAGCGCGTGCTTTGCGCGCCGGGACCGGCGTCGAAGCCGGCCTCGCAACCGGCATCGGAACCGGGGCCGGACGGGCTTTCCGGGCCGGGCCGTCGCCGCTTGCGGGGCGCGCCGCGCTCACGAGAGCAGGCGCTCCGGCAGTTCCACCACGCGCGCGCGCAGCCATTCGCCCAGGCTCTTCGCCTGCGGATCCTGCCGGGTCGATGCCGCCACCCCCTGCCCGAGCAGCCCGTGCACCACGAAGTTCAGCGAGCGAAGCGCGGGCAGGCGATGTCGTTCGATTTCGAACTGCGCGGTTTCGGGCAACAGCTCGCGCAGCTTGTCTACGTCCAGAAAAGCGTCCAGCCAGGCCCATGCCTCGTCGCTGCGCGCGAACACCCCCAGGTTGGCGTCGCCTCCCTTGTCGCCGCTGCGCGTGCCGAACACCCTGCCCAGCGGAGCGGGGAGCACCGGCCCGCCCGGCGCTTCGGCGCGCGGCTCCGGCGCCGGCCTTACCGGCGCCCTTTCGCCGAGTACTTGCGAAGCGACTTGGCATAGCTCGCCGCTCGGCAGCACCACCTGCTGCGGAACCAGCGCCGCGCGCACGAAGGCCGGCTCGTACACGCCGAAGGGCCTGCCCGCGGCCGGCCCGCCGCCCACGCCGAAAAAACCGGGAATGGTGGCCAGCCCCAGCTCGGTGACCGCGTTGGAAAAGGCGCGCCCCACTTTCTTTTCGTCGCTGTCCTGCACGCTGATCTTCAAAATCGCCACCGCTTCCTCGTTGCTCGCCGGGTCCGGCTTGTCGCTGCGTGCGAGGCGCACCGTGACCTGGTCGAAGTCTTCCCTGGCGACGGGGCAGGCCCGCCAGAAAGCATCCTGGATCAGCTTCGCCTTGGCCTCGATGTCGAGCCCCGTCAGGCACACGCTCATGTCGTTGCGAAAGCCCCCGGGGCGGTTGAGGCACACCTTGAGCGTGTCCGGCGGCGGCTCGCCCTGCACGCCGAACATGCGCACGCGGTCCTTGCCCGCCTGCTCCAGTTGAATGGTGTCGAAGCGCGTGGTGACATCCGGCCCCAGGTAGGAGGGCGCGCCGATTTCGTAGAGCAGTTGCGAGGTCACCGTGCCGATAGAAACCTCGCCGCCCGTGCCTTCGTGCTTGCCGATGATCGAAGCGCCGTCCTCTGCTATTTCGGCAAAGGGGAAACCGACGCGCTCCATCCCCGGCACTTCCGTGAAGAAAGCGTAGTTGCCGCCGGTGGCCTGTGCGCCGCACTCGATCACGTGTCCGGCAGCGACGGCCCCCGCCAGCGCGTTCCAGCTCGTGCGGGACCAGCCGTGGTGGTAGGCTGCAGGGCCGCACACCACGGCCGCGTCGGTGGTGCGGCCCGTTATCACGATGTCCGCGCCCGCTTGCAGCGCTTCGACAATGCCCCAGCAGCCGAAGTAGGCATTGGCGGTCAGAAAGGAAGAGGCGTCCTTGATCGGCTCGCCGCTTTCAAAGTGTACGAGCTCGTCCGATGCGATCAGCTCGTGAATGCGCGGCATCAGGTCGTCGCCCTCCACGCAGGCGATCTGCGGCGCCAGGCCGAGCTTCCCCGCGAGCTCCGCCACCGCCTCGGCGCAGCCGGCCGGGTTGAGGCCGCCCGCGTTGGTCACCACCTTGATGCCCCGGTCCAGGCAGCTCCCCATCACCTGTTCCATCTGCGTGACGAAGGTGCGCGCGTAGCCGCCGCTCGCGTGCTTTTGCCGGGTGCGCGCGAGTATCAGCATGGTGAGTTCTGCCAGCCAGTCGCCGGTCAGGTAGTCAATCGGCCCGCCTTCCACCATCTCTCGCGCCGCGGACAGGCGGTCCCCGAAAAACCCCGAACAGTTGGCAATGCGCACCGGCTCAGCCATCAGCTCTCCTCCCCGTCATTCCGCTTCGCTGCGGCCTTCGGCTTCCACCACCAGCAGCAGCGTTCCGGTTTCCACCTGGTCGCCCAGCGCCACGCGCAGCTCGCGCACCACGCCGTCGAACGCGGCGCTCACAGGGTGTTCCATCTTCATGGCTTCCAGCACCAGCAGCGTGTCGCCTGCACGGACCCGGTCGCCCGCCTGCACCCGCAGCTCGATCACCTTGCCGGGCATGCGCGCGACGAATCCCTCGTCGCTTGAAGCTTCGCCCGGCGGCTGAAAGCGCGGCTTTTCCACGAAGTCGAAACCGCCGTACGGACCGTGCACGTACAGCTTATCGCCCCGGCGGGCGACGCGCGCCGTGAAGCGCCGGCCTTCTATTTCCACGTCGATGGCGTCCGGTCGCCAGGCGTGAACCCGCGCAGAAGCCGCGCTCCCGTTGCTGCCGCTCCCACTCCCGCTTCCGACCCCGCCTTCGTTCGCCTCGAACAAATCGAAGCGCCCGTCCCGTCGCCCTCGGTACGCCACGCGGATTTCCTCTTCCCCGTGCTGCAGCAGCACCCGTTCCGCCGGCATGCGCGCATTGCGCCAGCCGCTGGGCATCGCCTGTTGCACGCGTGCATGCGCGCGGTTTTCTCCCTGGATGAATAGCGCAGTCGCCCGGGCGCTTTGCAGCAGGGCCTCCGCGCCCGGCGCGTGCGCCGGCTTCACGCGCTCGATGAAGTCCGTGGTGGTGTCGCCGGCCAGGAACTCGGGCGTGCGCAGCACCGCCACCAGGAAATCGCGGTTGGTGATGACGCCGGCGATGGCGCTGCGCGAGAGCGCCGAGGCCAGCCTGGCAGCAGCCTCATCGCGCGTCTTTGCCGCGGCGATCACCTTGGCCAGCATCGGGTCGAAATCCGCGCCCACCACCGTGCCGCTCTGCACGCCCGCATCCCAGCGCACCGGGGGATCTTCCGCGGGTTCAAACAGCGCCAGCGTTCCGGTGGCGGGCAGAAAATTCCGCGCCGGGTTTTCCGCGTACAGGCGCGCTTCGATCGCCGCGCCGCGCACCTCGATGTCGCCCTGCGCGTAGCCCAGCGCTTCGCCCGCTGCGATGCGCAGTTGTTCGCGCACCAGGTCGATGCCGGTCACCGCTTCCGTCACCGCGTGTTCCACCTGCAGGCGCGTGTTCACCTCCAGGAAGAAAAACTCCCCCGTCTCGTCGTCCAGCAGAAACTCGACCGTGCCTGCAGACTGGTAATGCAGCGCGCGCGCCAGCGCGAGCGCCGCATCGCCCATGCGCGTTCGCAGCGCGGCGTCCACCCGGGGCGAAGGTGCCTCTTCCAGTACTTTCTGGTGGCGCCGTTGTATCGAACATTCGCGTTCGCCGAGATGCACCAAATTGCCGTGCGCATCGCCCAGTATCTGTATTTCAATATGCCGCGCGCGTGCGACGTAGCGCTCCAGGAACACGCGGTCGTCGCCGAAGCCGCCCGCCGCTTCGCGCCTGGCGGAGGCCAGCGCATCGGCCAGCGCGTCTTGATGCTGCACGATGCGCATGCCCTTGCCGCCGCCTCCCGCAGCCGCCTTGACCAGCAGCGGAAAGCCCACCCGCTCCGCGTCCTTCTCGTCCGCACCGCCTGCCAGCACGGGCACGCCGACCTCTTCGGCCAGCGCCTTGGCTGCTATCTTGTCGCCCATGCGCGCAATCGCCTCGGGCGATGGGCCGACGAAAGTGATGCCGGCTTCGCGCACCGCCCCCGCGAAACCCGCGTTTTCCGAGAGAAAGCCGTAACCCGGGTGTATGGCGCCGGCGCCGCAGGCGCGCGCCGCATCCAGCACCGCCTGGCCGTCCAGGTAGCCGCCCGGCTGCAGGCGCAGCGCTTCGTCGGCCTCGGCGACAAAGGGCGCGTCCGCGTCGGCGTCCACGTACACCGCCGCGCAGCGCAGCCCCATGGCGCGCGCGCTGCGCATCACCCGGCGCGCAATCTCGCCCCGGTTGGCGATCAGCAGCGTGTGGAAACTCAAAGCCGGAATACCCCGTAGCCCCGCGCGCCCGTGATCGGCTGATTGCACACCACCGAGAGACAAAAGCCGAGCGCGGTGCGCGTGTCGCGCGGGTCGATGATGCCGTCGTCGCTGATGGCGCCGGTGGCGGCCAGCGCCAGCGAGCCCTGCTCCTGGATCTCTTCCACCGCAGCGCGGGTGCGCGCATCGGCCTCTTCGTCGAAGGGCTCGCCCAGGCGCGCGGCGCGCGCGCGGCGCACAATCGACATCACACCCGCGATCTGCTTGCCGCCCATCACGGCGATCCTGGCGCTCGGCCACAGGAAGGTGAAGCGGTTGTTGAAGGCGCGGCCCGACATCGCGTAGGTGCCCGCGCCGTACGATGCCCCGACAATCACGGTGAGGTGCGGCACCTGCGAATTGGTGACCGCGTTGATGAGCTGCGAACCCTTCTTGATGATGCCGGCGTGTTCGAAGTCGCGGCCCACCACGAAGCCGGTGAGGTTTTGCAAAAACAGCAGGGGAATGTCCGCCTGGTTGCAAAGCTGGATGAAGTGCGCGCCCTTTTCCGCGGCCTGCGGCGTGAGCACCCCGTTATTGCCGAGAATGCCGATGGGGTAGCCGTGAATGCTCGCCCAGCCGCACACCAGGGTAGCGCCGTAAAGAGTCTTGAATTCTTCAAAGCGCGAACCGTCCACCACGCGCCCGACAATTTCACGTATCTCCACCGGGCGGCGCAGCTCCGGACTCATGATGCCCAGCAGCTCTTCCGGGTCGAGCCGGGGCGGGTCCGCGCGCAGCGTGGGCGCCGGCCCGGCGCGGCGCCAGTTCAGGTGCGAGACCACCTCACGGCACAGGCGCAGCGCGTCGCGCTCGTCTTCGGCGAGGTATTCGCCCAGGCCCGAAATCTCGGCGTGCATCCTGGCGCCGCCCAGCGTCTCGTCGTCGGATTCTTCGCCGGTGGCCATCTTCACCAGCGGCGGCCCGGCCAGGAAAATTTTCGACTGCTCCTTGATCACGATGTTGTAGTCCGACATGCCGGGCTGGTAGGCGCCGCCCGCCGTCGAAGAACCGAACACCACGCACACCGTGGGAATGCGCATCTTCGACAGCTCGATCATCTCGTAGAAGAAGCGCCCGGTTTCGGCGAAGTGATCGATGCGCGCGCCGCCTGCAGGCGCATCGCCCGGCTTCCCATTCTTGTTGTCGCCCCGGCCCTCGGTGTTCACGCGCAGGTCGGCGCCCGCCGACTCGACAAAACTGACGTAGGGGATGCCGCTCTCGCGCGCGATCTGCAGGGCGCGCATCCACTTCTTGCCCGCGTAGGGCGTGAGCGCGCCTCCCAGCACGGTGGGGTCGTTGGCGAAAATCACGCACTCGACGCCGGCGATCACGCCGATGCCCAGCACCGCGCCGCCGCCGACGGTGTAGCGCGAGTTGTAACCGGCCAGCGGGCTGATTTCGAGGAAGGGGCTGTCCGGGTCGAGCGCCAGGGCGATGCGCTCCCGCACCGGCAACTTGCCGCGCTTCGCCAGGCGCTCGTGGTGGCGGGGCCCGCCGCCGGCCTCGGCCTCGTCCAGCAGGCCCTCGATGACCTCCAGCTTTTCGAGCATGGCGCGCCGGTTCTCGGCGAATTCCGGGCTGCGCGTGTTCAGGGCGGAGCCCAGCGGCGGCGCCAGCAGGGGCGCCCGGTGGGCGGACGGGGCCGGGCCTGTCGTCATCGGCGGGTTCCGGCGGGCCCGGTCGACCCGGCAGGGCGAACGCGGGCGGCGGCGTCGGCGAAGGGGGGGTGCATGGATTGTTCTCGTGTCCTCGTGGGCGGGCGCGACCGAGCGCTGCGACCGGCAGCATCGACCGCAAATCGCCCGGCCTTCCCGCTGCAGCCCGGCGTGCCAAGGTAGTGCGGCGCGGGGTATATTACCACGGCCCGCGCCCCCGAAAGGGCCGCCGCGGCCGTCCACCACCATCGTCCATCATCGACAAGGATCGACAAGGCGAGCACAGCATGGATGTCGTCAAAAGCGAATGCCGAGGCGGGGTGATGACCCTCACCCTGGCCGACGTCAAAAACCGCAACGCGCTTTCCGGCGCGATGCTCACCGCCCTGCACGATGCCATCCGCGCGGCGGATACGGACGACGCCGTGCGCGCCGTGGTCA
The DNA here is from genome assembly GCA_964550095.1 of uncultured Spirochaetales bacterium. Lineage (GTDB taxonomy): Bacteria > Myxococcota_A > UBA9160 > UBA9160 > UBA6930 > JAHRAN01. The sequence goes on from CAZJXU010000210.1 coordinate 9,747, forward strand.
TCACCAACGAAGGCAACACCTTTTGCGCGGGCGCCAACCTGAAGGAGCAGTCCTCCGGCGCGGCGGCGCAAAGCCAGGGCATCGGCTTCGAAACCCTGCTGGGCGCCATACAGAACGCCGCCACGCCCATCATCGGCAGCATCAAAGGACACGTGGTCGGGGGCGGCAACGGCCTGGCCGCCGCGCTGGACATCTCCATCGCCGCCGAAGACGTGAAGTTCGGCTTCAGCGAAGTGCGCCTGGGCGTCGCGCCCGCCATCATTTCCGTCGTGTGCCTGCCGAAGATGCGTCCCGGCCAGGCCATGGAGGCATTCTTGCGCGGCCACCGCTTCCCTGCAGCGCGCGCTGCAGAGCTCGGCCTGATCAACCGCGCCGTCCCTGCCGCCGAACTCGACGCCGCCGTGAACGAAGTGCTGGAGGATGTGCGACGCGGCGGCCCGCTTGCACTGGCCGCCGCCAAGCGCCTGGTGTACCGCGTGCCGGCCATGAAGGGTGAGGACGCCTTCGCCTGGACCTCGAAGCTTTCGCGGGAGCTGTTCCGCAGCGAAGAGGCCGCCGAGGGCATGAAGGCCTTCCTGGAAAAGCGCCCTGCCGCATGGGCGTCCGACGCCGACACCGACACTGAAAGCAAAGACGCGTGAACAAGGACGCGTGAACCGCGCGATACTGCCGAGGAGAAAACAGAATGCTGCAAGAAAGCCTGGATCTGCGAGAAGAAGCCGGTGAACTGCACGCCTTTCTGCTCACCCTGGAGGAAGCGGACTTTGCGCGGCCGACCACCTTCAAGAACTGGACGCCCTGGGACGTGGTCGCGCACCTGCACTTCTTCGACGAGTTCTCGCTGGCCGCGCTCGCCGGCGAGGATGCCTTTCGCGCGAGGCAAAAAGAATTCATGGAAGTCGCAGGCAGCGGCAAGCGCAATACGGAAATCGCCCGCGAGCGCTACGGCCCGCTGCCGCCCGGCGAACTGCTGCAGCGCTGGCTGAGCGCCAACCGTGAACTCGCGGAGCAGCTGGGCGCCCGCGACCCGAAACAGCGGCTGCCCTGGTTCGGGCCGGACATGGGCGTGCGCATGTTCACCACCGCGCGTTACATGGAAACCTGGGCGCACGGCCAGGCCGTCTATGACCTGGTGGGCCAAGAGCGCGAGCACAGCGACCGCATCCGCAACATCGCCGTGATAGGAGCGCGCACCTTCGCCTGGACCTTCCAGAACCGGGGAATCGAGCCGCCCGGCCCGCCGCCTTACCTGCGCCTCAGGGCGCCGTCGGGCGCGGACTGGGAGTGGAACGCGCCTTCCGAAACGGAGTACATCCAGGGCGACGCGCTGGACTTTTGCCAGGTGGTGACCCAGGTGCGCAACATCGCCGACACCAGGCTCGAGGTGGTGGGCCCGGTCGCCACGCGCTGGATGTCGATCGCGCAGTGCTTTGCGGGCGGTCCGGAAGATCCGCCTGCGCCCGGCGCGCGCACAGGCGCCGCGGCGTGATGCGCCGCACGTCTCGCTGGCCTCGCCCGATTCACCGGCCTCGCCCGCCTCGTCCGCATCGAACGGCACCCCGCTTGCTACGCCCGCCGCGGCTGCACCGCGCAGCCGCCCCGCCGAAAACCACACGGGAGTAACACATGGACCTCGAATACAGCGCGCACCACGAAGCCTTTCGCGAAGAGGTGCAGCGCTTTCTGGAAACGCACGGCAAGCAGAAGCCCGTCGGCGGCCCTTACGAAGCGCCGCAGGAATGGTCGCGCTGGCTCTCGCTGCTGATCGAACAC
>CAZJXU010000211.1:0-2084 GCA_964550095.1 uncultured Spirochaetales bacterium
AGATCACGGCGCGCGGGCGCCTGCTGGTCGCCCACAACGATGCGGACTTCGAAGAGTGGGCTGCCGGGCTGGACATCCGCCTGGACCCGGGCGCGCACGGCGGCATGCAGCTCACGCTGGCCCCAGGCTGGGGCGACATGCAAGGCAGCGCGCTCTTTGAAGACGGGGAGGCATTGAAGCACGCGGCGCGGCGTTCGCAGCGTGCGCGCAGCGGGGCCGCGCCCGATCGCCTGGACGTGGAGCTTGGTTACGTTCACAACCTGCTGGGCGGGCGCGGCAGGCTGCTTCCCTTCACCCGGCTTCACCTGGCGCGGCAGGCCGAGCGGCTGCGCGCGGGCCTTCGCTTCGATTTCCGGCAGAGCGGGGCGGACGGGGCGTTCGCCGCAGGCGGGCTGCGCGACCTTGACTTCGAACTCTTCAGCGAGCATCGCAGTGCTGCGGGCGGCGCGCAGGACGGGCGCGTGGGCCTGGAGCTGCGTCTCGACTTCTAGCTGGTGTCACCCTTTTCCCGGCCTGGCGGGCGCCTGCGGGCGCGGCGCCTGCGCTGGGTTCCGACGGAGGCTATGCGCGACATGATGACCGCAAACGAAAAATCATCCCTGCGCCGGGGCGCCCGGCTCACCTCGTCAATGGACGCGAACGGTCGCTGGGCCGGCCGCCAGGTTGATCGCCAGGCCGGTCATGCTCGCACCGGTCAACGGACGTGGTCCGTCTTCGCCTTCTTCGCCGCCCTGCTGTTTGCAGCGGGCGCCAGCGTATTGACGCCGGGCGCGGCCCAGGCGCAGGACACCACCGACTTCATCAGCAACATCGGGCAAACCGTTAGCAATTCAAGCTTGTCCACAAACACTCACATCGAACACGAAGACCTCCGCTGGGCCCAGGCCTTCCGCACGGGCAGCAACATGGCGGGCTACACGCTGAGCAGCATCCAGATCAAAATGGGTTTCGTTGTCGGGGATGGCGGCTGGACGGTCGAGATAAGGGCGGACCGGGGGGGAGAGCCCTCGGACGACGAGCTGTACACCTTCACCGACCCGGGCTCCCATACCGCGCGCATGGACAGCACCTTCACCGCCCCGTCGAACACCCATCTCAGCGCCAGCACCACCTACTACATCGTGGTCAGTCCGCCCACCGACGGTCAGTTGTCCGCAGTATCCGCGAGCCGCGGCGAGGACGCAGGCACGGCGACGGGCTGGTCATTCCCCCGGAACTACCAGTACCTGAGCGTGCAGAGTTTTGGCAGTCCGCTCGTGCCGGGTGCTGGCGATCTGGTCGGCAGCCGGTTCTGGAGCACCGACGGCAGTCGGCGCATGATGGTGAAGATCACGGGAACACTCCGCACGGGGACCAACCTCCCCAACATCGAGGTGCGCGGCATCGACGGCACGACGGTGATCGCATCCGGCACGAACACGGTGAGCGAAACGGAGGAGGGCACCAACTTCGGCGTGGTTCCCTTCATCGCAGACGACGGCAGCGACAGCTTCGTGGACCGCGAGTTCACCATCGCGAACACGAACGCCGCCGGCGGCGACTCCCTGTCCCTGCCGCACGGCGTGTGGCTGATAGGCACAGGGACGAAAATGACGCGGCCCGTGGGGAGGCCGTGCCGGCAGATGGATGGGGAGTCTCAGGCAGCCTTTGACGCCAGGTGCCCCCTGACCTTCGGCGAGTACGTCGATATGCCGACGCCGCCGAGGATCGATACGCCCTTCAGCGTCAGGATTCAGCCCTCGCGTTCGGTCGCCGCTGCCGGCACCACCACCTTCACGGTCCGCTTCAATCCGGTCCGGCGGGGCGGCTCGGGCGCCTACGCCATTGACGTGCTGATCCCCAGCAACGACCCGGACACGGGCGCCTACCGCTTCCGGCTGGCCGGGCGGGTGCGCTTCACCGAGGCAGCCATGCGCATCACCGTGCCCTCCGTGCCCTCCGTGCCCCCGGTGCCCCCGCGGGATTTGCGCCCGCGCAGCAACCGGAACATCGATTTCGGCAGCGTGAATGCTGCGGTCACCGAGACCATCACCATCCGCAACGCGGGCGACTACAACCTGTTCCTGGGCAGCGTGACCGTCGAG
>CAZJXU010000212.1:0-2436 GCA_964550095.1 uncultured Spirochaetales bacterium
AAACGCCGAGACAAAGGCCGAGGAAAAAATCGCGGCCCTCTGGTTCTCCGCGCTGCGGGCGCTGCAAAGGCAGGGGCGGCTGGCAGGCGTCATCGACCTTTCCGCCACGCCGATTTACCCGAGGCGCCCGGTCGGCCTCGAAAGCGAGATTTTCCCCTGGGTGGTTTCCGATTACCCCCTGATCGAAGCCATCGAGGCGGGCATCACCAAAATCCCGCGCGTTCCTGTCGAGGACGACACGCCGGCCGAAGACCCCGCCTACCTGAAGCTCTTCGAAAAGGTGAAGGTCAAGAACCTCGTGCGGACGCCCATGCCCCACCTCGTCACAGAGCTGCTCCGCCTGATCCAGGGGGACTACAACAAGGTGGTCGGCGTTTACCAGGGCAAAGGCGCGGTTCATCCCGTTTTCATCATCGTCGCCAACAACATCCGGAGCGCGAGCGCCCTGTACGAACACATCGCGGGCTACAAAACAAAAGAGGGCAAATGGAACGAAGGGAAAATACCGGAGTTCTCCAACATCAAAAACGGCGCGCCGCTGCCCCCGGAACAGGCGCCCACGCTGCTGATCCACTCCGACCTCGACAACGAGCAGGCCCAGAAAAAGCCCCTGGCAGAGCAGGCGGAGATTCACTGCCCCGATCTCGACACAGGCAAGCAGCAACTGGAACGCATCCGGGAAATTTTCAACACCGTCGGCAAGGAAGGCCCCGGCAGGAACATCCGCTGCGTGGTTTCGGTGCAGATGCTGAACGAGGGCTGGGACACGCGCTCCGTCACGCACATCATGGGCTACCGGGCCTTCAAGAGCCCGCTGCTTTGCGAGCAGGTTGCGGGGCGCGCGCTGCGCCGCACCAGCTTCGACAACCCGGGCGAGGGGGGCAGGCTGGACCCGGAATACGCCTCCATCTTCGGCGTGCCCTTTCACTTCATGCGCGGCGGCGACCTCCGGACCATCAAGCCTCCGCACCGGCCCTACCTGGTGGAGGCATTGCCGGAACGCAGCGGCTTTCGCATCGAGTTCCCGAACCTGGTGGGGACCTGCCTCGCGGCGCCGCCCCCGCACTTTACGCTCGACCCGGCCCGGGTCGCGGCCTGGAAGCTTCCGGACAGCGAGATTCCGGGCACGACCAGAGTGGCGCCCGTGGTTGGAGAAGACATTCGCATCAAGCGCATCACGAGCCGCGACCAGCGCATCCTCTACGAAATCACCGCGCAGGTGATGAAGCAGTTCCGCGAGAGCCGGGCGCAGCAGCAGGGGCCGGGGCCGGAAGGCGACGACGCACTGCTCTCGGGCCGGCGCGCCATGTTCACCGGCATGTACAGGGCCACCCAGGAATGGATCACGAACCCGAATATCGAATATCAGCAGCTCTCGGACTTCAAGAAGGGCAGCTTCATCGAAACTGCAGCCCGGCAGATCGCCGAGGCCGTGGTGCAGCGTGCCGATGGCGCGGGGCCGAAGACCCTGCCGCTCTTTGACGAGCTGGAGCCCCTGCAAAGCAGCAAGATCGAACCCTTTGAAACCTGCCTGCGCTTCGTCCACACCACCGTGAAGTCGGAACTGAACCGGGCTGCTTGTCATTCCTCGGGAGAGCGCGAAGTGGCAAAGGCGCTGGACGCCGTCCCCTCCATCACCCGCTGGGTACGCAACTTTCATTTGGGCTGGACCATCCCGTACTGGGACCCGCAAACCGGCGCCTGGCGCAGCTACGAGCCGGACTTCATCGCCGAGCACGAAAGCGGAGTGCGCCTGCTGATCGAATACAAGGGCCGCCCGGACGACAGAGCCGGGCTGAAAAGCGCCGGCGCGAAGCAGTGGATGGCGGCCGTTGAAGGTTCCGATGAGCCCGGCTGCGGCGACCGCTGGACGTACGTCTTCATCGAAGAAGAGGACGCCCGCTCCGGCGCCAGAACCATTGAAGCCTCGATCCTGGGAGCAGTGCGCGCCCGGACGGCGCAGGCTTGAGGAGGGGGCGTCATGCCTGCACGTAAAAAAACCGGCGCCAGGAAGGCGGCAAAGGCGGTAAAGCACTACACGCACAAAGAGGACAAGCGGCGCAACCTGCCGACCCCTGAAACTGAAAAGTTCATGTCGGGCGAGGAGCGCGGGCCGGTTCCTCATCAGCCGGACATCCGCGATCACGAAGGCGCGCCCCTGCTGGCCTGGGAACGCGGCGCCGCGCCCGGCGAGGGCTTCGAAACGCAGGCATACCCGCTCTACATCCACGAAAAGTCCCACCCTGCGAGCTTCGTGCAGCAACTGCAGCGCATCTCGCAGGGCGACGCGGCGAACCTGCTCTTTGAAGATTTCAACGGCCTGCCGGAGCAGGCGCGCTACCAGTGGTACCGGCACGAGGGCAACTGGCAGAACCGCATCATCCGCGGCGATTCCGTGCAGGTCATGGCCTCCCTGGCCGCCAAGGAGCAGCTTTC
>CAZJXU010000213.1:0-7569 GCA_964550095.1 uncultured Spirochaetales bacterium
AAAGAGGACCGTCAGGAAGAAGACCACCCGAAAGAAGACCACCCGAAAGAAGGCCGCCCTGAAGAAGGGCGGGCGGAAGAAGAGCACCCGGAAGAAGACCCCCCGGAAGAAGATCACCCACAAGAAGAGCGGGCAGCGCCGGTGAACTCGCGGGCGCGCAGGGCGGCGACGGGGAAGGCGGGGGCAAAATCGGATTCGGAAGGCGGCGCCCGTTGATCGATCACTGTCTTTGCTAAGCTGCCCGCCGACGTCCCGCCCGACCCCTAGAGAGTACCCAGTGCGCGCTTTTCTTCCCCTGGCCGCCACGGCCTACGCCTGCGGCATCGTCTATGGGGAATTCGCCGGCTTGCCCGGCGCCCACGCAGCGTGGTTCGCCTGGCTTCCCGCCCTCACCGCGCTCTTTTTTCAGCGCTCGCCCCGCACGTGCAGCGCCCTGCTGATCGGCGCCGTTTTCCTGGCTGGCGCGGCGGCGCTCTCGACGCAGAGCGCGCGCGACATGCTGGATGTTCCGCGCAGCGCACTGGTGGAGGGCAGGGTGGCGGCGCTGCGCAACATGAATGGCGGCGCGCGCTTTGAACTGCGCGAGGTGCGCGTCGTGCCGGAGCCGGGCGATGCGGCGCCGGAAGTGGCGCCGAACGCATCGCCGAATGCCACACCGACGGGCACTCCGCAATCGACCGCATCACCGAGCGCAGCGCCATCGGAAGTCGCACCACCGGTCGCCGCACCGTCGGAAGTCGCACCACCGGTCGCCATGCAGCCGAATACCGCATCGCCGAATGCCACACCGACGGGCACTCCGCAATCGACCGCATCACCGAGCGCCGCACCGTCGGAAGTCGCACCACCGGTCGCCATGCAGCCGAATACCGCATCGCCGAATGCCGCTGCTGTGCCGCCAGTCACCGCATCATCACCGCCCGCCCCGCAACAGGACACCGCCCCCGGCGCCGCCCTGCCGTACGCCATACAGGTCTGGGCGCAGGGCAGTTCCGCGCAGCGCTTCGAAACCGGCAGCCGCATCCGCCTGCGCCTGGCGCTGCGCCCCATCTCCGGCATGCGCAACCCGGGCGGCGCCAACGCCTCGCTGCGCGCCCGGCGCCGGGGCATCGGCGCCTACGCCTCCTTGCAATACGACGACCCCGTGGTCCGGGTCAGCGCGCCCGAAGGCTTTGCGCCGCTGCGCCTGCCCGGCAGGCTGCGTCATCACAATGCAGAGCGGCTGGCGGCGCACGGCCCGGGGGGCGGTTTGCTGGCGGCGCTGGCGCTAGGTGACCGCAGCGCCCTGCCGCGCGAAGATCGCCTGGCCGCAGCCCGCGCGGGCGTGGCGCACCTGCTCGCCGTTTCGGGTTTGCACCTGGCGCTGATCGCGGGCACGGTGTTCGCGCTGATGTACCGCTTGCTGCGCCGGTCCTCCGGGCTCTTCATCGACCGTCGCACGCCCGCGCTCATCGCCGGCGCGCTGGCCGCACTGGTTTATGCGTGGATGACGGGTTTCCAGGCGCCCGTACAACGCGCGTTGATTTTCTTCACGGTGTTGCTGCTGGCGTCCTTTCACAGCCGCGTGGTGTCTCCTCCGCACCGCCTGGCCGCGGCCGCGCTGGTGGTGCTGTGCATCGACCCGGTGGCGCTCTTTGAACCGGGGCCGCAGCTTTCCTTCGTGGCCGCCGCCGCGCTGTGGCTGCAATACGAAACCCCGACCGCGAGCCGCAACGCAGGCGCAGCGACCATGCGCATCCTGCGCACCTCCGCCGGTGTGGCCGCAGCCACCGCGCCGGTGACGGCCTTTCACTTCGGCGGCGCTTCACCGCTCGGCTGGCTGACCAACGCACTCGCCATTCCGCTGACGGGCGTTTTTCTGTTGCCGCTTTCCCTGGCCGCCGCACTGCTCGCGAGTTTCGAAGGCGCGCTGACGGAAACCCTGCTGCGACTTGCCGCCTGGCCGGCGGAGCGATTGCTCGCCGGGCTGCGCGCCTGGTCGCAGTGGCTGCCCGCCTGGGATGTCTCCACGCCCGGCCTGCCCGCATTGCTCTTGTGCGCCGTGCTGGCGGCCTGTGCGCTGCGCGCAAAGCGCAGCCTGCTGCGTTTTGTTTTCGCTTCGACGGCGCTGCTCGCTCCCTCCCTGCTTCCGCCCGTCGCCATCACGCCCGGTGCGCCCCGGGTGGTCGCGCTGGATGTCGGCTCCGGCGACGCGCTCGTGGTGCAGGGCAAAAGCGCCGCGCTGCTGATCGACGGCGGACGCGCGGCGCCCATGCGCGCCGACCACGGCGAGCGGGTCGTCGTGCCCGCACTCAGCGCGCTCGGCGTGCGGCGCCTGGACCTGCTGATCGCCAGCCACGCGGACATCGACCACCGGGGCGGCCTGCCCACCGTGGTGCGGCGCGTGCCCGTGGGCGAAATCTGGCTGCCCGCGGGCAGCCTGCACGAGCCCGCCTGGCGCGAACTGCGCGAAGCCGCCGCCGCGTACCGCGTTCCGCTTTACGAACGGGGCGCCGGCAGCGCGCCCTGGGCGCACGGCGATTTGCGCGTGCAGGCGCTCTGGCCTCCGCCGGATGCAGTCGGCTCGCGCAACACGCGCTCGCTGGTGGTGGCCGTGGAAACGGCGGGGGGCGGGCGTTTCCTTTCCGTGGGCGATCTCGACGTCGCGGGCGAAACGGCGCTGCTGCGCAGCGGCATGCCGCTCGCCGCCGACCTGCTCAAGCTCGGACATCACGGCAGCCGCACCAGCTCCAGCGCCGCTTTCCTGCGCGCCGTGTCGCCTGGCCTCGCGCTGGTGTCCGCGCCGCACTACGGACGCTTCGGCTTTCCCCACCCGGAAGTGCGGCGGCGCCTGGAAGCGCAGGGCATCCCCTGGGCGTGGACCGGCAGGGACGGCGCCCTGGTCGTCGGCCTGAAGCCCCTGCGCCTGCGCGGCTTCGGCCACGCGCCACCAGTGGATTGAGCGCGCCTACCCGTGCGGCCGCGGGCGCGTGGCGGGGTGGGGGCCTTGCCAGCAAAGGTTGATAGGTGCGACCTCGTGTGTTACGATAAAAGCAACACATTGAGAGAACAGAACCACTCTGAAACAGGAGCACATCTTGCAAGAAGCAAGTGACGAAAAGTACATGCAGATCGTGATCGAGCCCATTCGGCTCTCCGCGCAATATAGGCCGAAATTCGGGCGAGGCGGTCGTAGTGCAGGTCTCTCCATCGACGAATTTCAAAACCTTTACCAAGGCGACTCATTTTACAGTTGGCTTGGCCTGGATAACGCTCTCATTTATGCTGCCCACAAGGCGGCGGGTGGAATAACGAGCGTTTATCGTCAAATCGGAATTGGCTGCGAGAGACTGTTTCGCGAGGTCCTGAAAGACAAACTCGAATTGACGGACGAGGGAGTTAAATGGTCATACCAGGTACCTGCATCGAACGGACGGGTCCGGAAGTTTCACCTCGATGGGCGGGTCGTATTGGCCGATATACGGAACGTCGATGCGCGCGAAAGGTTTCATGAATGGATGAAACGCTCGGCAGAGTCGGTGAACGTGGATCCGGACGTATTTGCAACGCTCAAAGGGGCCGTTTTCGAGGTTCGGCAAGGCTACAAAAGCAAAGATTCCAAGCGACAGCGTGCTGATATTGCCAACGCTGCGATCGCCTACACCAAGGCGTATCTTCCCTGCGCCGTGGTTTTCTCGGAACAGATTGATGCCGATATTGTGCTAAGGTACCGGGCGGAAAAATGGTCGATCATTACGGGATCCACCAGTGAAAAAAGTGATCCCCTGTCTTCGACCTACAGCTTTTTCCGGGATGTGATTGGCTACGATCTGGCTGCCTTTTTTGAACGAAACCGGGAGACGTTCAGAGAAGAGGTGCGCACGGTGTTGAAGACTCTGCTGGAGCCGTCATGACACACGCCCAAAGAAGCTCGCTCGCGCAGCGTTCGGACTACACCCAGAAGTATCATGCGGGTACGGGGCGCTACGGATGGCTGCGTCTTACCCCCGCCTACTCGCTCAAGATTGTGAACGAGATTATCTCTTCGTGCGATGGTGGCGCCCGGGTTCATGTCCTCGATCCATTTTGCGGAACGGGGACGACCGCGCTCTGCGCGACGTATCACGGGCAACAGGTGAGCACAACGGACATCAACCCTTTCCTGGTGTGGCTCAGTAAAACCAAGACCGGCGACTATTCTCCTGCGCTGATTGCCGAACTGGGGAGATGGGGCAAGGAATTCGCAACCGGCGCGCCCCGGGGAGGCGCAGCCCGTGCGCCGATTCCCGAGATGCACAACATTGAGCGCTGGTGGAACAGCGCTGAACTGGACTTTCTATGTTCCTTGAAGGCCGAAATTGACACCGCTTTTCACAAAGGGACCGGGCAACATTCCCTGCTCCAGGTCGCTTTCTGCCGGACTCTTATCGATCTGTCGAACGCGGCGTTTAACCACCAGTCGATGTCTTTTAAATCCGACACGCAGGCATCGCTTTCTTTCGACGTCGATCTCCCGGGTGTTTTTCTCGGGAACCTGGATTTTGTTCTGGACGGCGCCGCGGACAATCCGCCGGGAAGGGCGAGCGTGCACCAGGCAGACGCCCGCTCGCTCCGCCCCGACCAGGTCAGCGGCGTCGATTGCGTGATCACATCACCGCCTTACGCGAACCGGATGTCGTACATTCGCGAGCTTCGCCCGTACATGTACTGGCTCGGATACCTTGCGAACGGCCGCGATGCAGGAGAACTGGACTGGGAGGCAATTGGAGGAACCTGGGGCATCGCCACCAGCAGGTTGAATGACTGGACGCCCACGGAGGACGGTTTTCAGTCGAAGCGTCTGGAAACCGCATCCAGAAGTATCAGCGCCTGCGAAAACAAAAACGGGCGGCTCCTGGCTTCGTATGTGCTCAGGTATTTCGATGACATGTGGAGTCATTTTCAATCTCTCCCCGGGGTATTGAACCGCGGCGCCCGCATTCATTACATCGTGGGAAATTCGACATTCTACGGGGTCCTGGTTCCGGTCGAACAGGTCTATGCAGAGATGTTGTCGGCGCTGGGCTTTCGTGAAGTCGAGTGCGTTCCGATCAGAAAGCGAAACTCGAAAAAAGAACTCATCGAATTCGATGTTCAGGCCAGGTGGAGATAGGCATTGACAATTTTGACGGCGCGTCGCGGCGCAGCGGCGGGCCCGGGCGCATGGCGCTTTCGGGTTCGCGCCCGCGGTCGCTTGCGCGCACGCAGCGCAGCGCGCATGTTGCGGCGCCATGACCTGGGCTGATCGTATTTTGCGGGCCAGCCGTGCACTCGATGCATCGGGCTGGAAGCTGCCCCGGGGCGTGCGCGCGCTGAACCCCTTTGAAGGCGAGGAGGCCACGCAGGTCATGCCGATGGTGCGCGCCTTCTATCGCAAGTTCTATGCAGACGATGCGCCCCGGCGCTTGATCCTGGGCATCAACCCCGGCCGGCTCGGCGCCGGCGCCACCGGCGTGCCCTTCACCGACACCAAGCGCATGGAGCAGGTCTGCGGGATACCGGCCGGCGGCCTCAGCACGCACGAGCCTTCTTCGGTTTTCGTGTACCGGGTAGTGAGGGCCTTCGGCGGGCCCGAGGCATTTTACGGGCAGTTCCTTATTCACTCCGTGTGTCCGCTGGGCTTCGTGCGCAAGAACGCCGCGGGCCGGGAGGTCAACTGCAACTACTACGACGACAAAAAGTTGCAGGCGGCGATGACGCCCGGCATCAGCGCCTGGCTGCGCAAGTTGGCGTCCTGGCCGGTGAACAGGGAGCGGGTCTTCTGCCTGGGCTCGGGCAAGAACTTCGAGTTCCTGGCGCGCTGGAACGAGGAGCATCAACAGTTCGGCGCCGTGGTTCCCCTGGATCATCCCCGCTTCGTGATGCAGTACCGCGCGAAAAAGTCCGCCGCCTACGTCAGAAAATACCGTCGCTTGCTGACGGTTCGTGAATGACTTGCAAACGACGCGGTCGGTCGATGCAACGAACTCCACTCGCGCAATGCAACGCAACCGCGTTCACCGACATCAAAGCAACACTCTCCGACGGAAAACTCGCAGGACAGGGCTATTGCCGAAACACACTCGCGCCCGCGTGAACTAGCGCCCCTTGAATTGCGGCTTGCGCTTTTCCACGAAGGCGCGCTGACCCTCCCGCGCGTCTTCTGTGCGTCGCAGCGGCCTGCCCAGTTCGTCCTGCCGACGGTAAGCCTCGTCCAGGGGCATGCCGTAAAGCTCGCGCACGCCGCGCCGGGTCTCCTGCACGGCCAGCGGCGCACAGGCTGCTATGCGCTCTGCGGTTTCCAGCGCGTGCGGCAGCAGGCGGCCGGGATCCACAATGCCGTTAACCAGGCCGATCTCCTGCGCCCGCTGCGCCGAAATCGGCTGCGCGGTTAGCAACAGTTCGTAAGCGTGCGCGGCGCCCACCAGTTTCGGCAGCAGCACGGTGGAGTTGCCCGTCGGGTACAGGCCGAGCGCAACTTCCTCCAGCGCAAAGGTGGCGTCCGGCACGGCAAAGCGCAGTTCCGCCGCCATGCTGAGGTCGAAGCCGCCGGCGCGCGCGTGTCCGTTGATGGCGGCGACCAGCGGCTTTTTCAGGTCGAAGCCTGCAAGCAAGGCGGTTTCCACGCTGCGCAGGCCCGCAAAGGTCGCCTCGTCCAGCGTTTCGCCCCGGGCCAGGCGCTGCGCCGCGGGGATGGTGGTGGTCATGTCCATCCCGGAGCAGAAGACGCGCTCGCCCGCGCCGGTGAGCACCGCAGCGTAAACGGCGTCGTCCTCGGCAATCTCGCGCCAGGCCGCGGCCAGCGCGCCCAGCATTGCAGGGTCCAGGCTGTTCGCCTTCTCCGGTCGGTCGATGCGCACCAGCGCGACATGCGGGTGCGGGCGTTCCAGGTGAATCGGCATGCGCACAAGTGTAGTACAAGCGCGGCGCATGATTCGGCCCAGCCCCAGCGCATCTCTCTCTCCAGCCCCGCCGCCGCGGCCCGCCTTTCCGTACAGGCTTGGCTTGCGCTCAATACAGGCCCAGCATGTTCCCCGAAAGCAGCAACACCGCGATCACGAAGGCCGGCCGCAGCAGACGCTCGCCGCCGCGCACCGCAAAGCGGGCGCCCAGCGCGCCGCCGATGCCGTAGCCCACGCCGAGGGTCAGCGCGTAGCTCCACACCACCAGGTCCGCCAGTATGAAAATCGGCAACACCAGCAGGGTGAAGCAGAGGTTGATGGCGACCTTCATGCTGTTGGTGGTCAGCAGGTCCACGCCGCTCCAGGAAATGGCCGAGATCAGCAGCAAGCCCACGCCGGCCTGGAACAGCCCGCCGTAAAGGCCGATGCAGAAAAAGAGCAGGGCGGAGAGCGCCGGGTGCAGCGGCCTGCGGTCTGTGCGGCGGGACGCGCGATGCCCGCGCCACATCGGAACCAGCAACAGCAGCATCACCACGCCGAAGCTGCGCTCGAAGTACAGGTCGGACAGGTTGATGCCGCCGTAGGCGCCCAGCAGGGCGCCCGTGGCCACGGGCAGCAGCAGCGGCGCCGCCTGGCGCACTCCCGACGCCCCTTCGCGCCAGTAGCCCCA
>CAZJXU010000214.1:0-2861 GCA_964550095.1 uncultured Spirochaetales bacterium
CTGCCCCGGATGGTGAAGAAGTACAGGTCGTTTTCTTCGATGTAGCCCTGCCCGCCGTGAAGCTGGTGGCCCATCATCACTACGTCCGGCAAGGCGCGGGAGAGCGACGCCTTGACCAGGGCCGCCTGTTCCTCGCCGGCAATTCCCCGGTCCATGGCGTCCAGCAGTTCGTAAGTGAGAAAGCGGCTCGACTCGACGTGCATCGCCATGTCTGCCGCGTGATGCTGCACCGCCTGGAAGCCCGAGAGCGGACGGCCGAACTGCTCGCGGATGTTGGTGTAGGCGACGGTTTGCTCGAGCGACATTTCCATGCAGGCGAGCAGTTGCGCACAGGTGAGGGCGCGGGCGGTGCGCACCAGGTACTCGATGCCCTGCGGGCCGGCGACGCGAACGCCGCGCGCGCCTTCGTAACGCACGCGGTACTTGGGCGTGCGACCGATGCTCGGCAGCGGCTCGCAGTTGATGCCGGGCGCGTCGCAAGAGGCCAGGAAAAGCGCGGGGCCGGTTTCGTCGTTCGCCACGACCAGGTGGCAGCTCGCTTCCTGCGCGTAATCGACGTAGAACTTTTCTCCGTGCAGTGCGCCGGATGCGTCGGCGCGCAGCGTGATGCCGCTGCCGTCTTCGATGCTGTTTATGTTTCCGCCCGCTTCCAGCACGGCGGGCACGGGCAGCGCATCGCCGTGGATCACCTTTTGCACCAGCTCCCTCGCGGGGGAGCATTCGCCGTGGTGGTGCAGGGTGAGCGCGGCGGCGAGGACTTCGACAATCGGAATAAGCGCGGCACAGCGCGCGGCTTCGTGCACCAGCAGGCCCGCGTGCACCAGGCCGCCCCCGGCGCCGCCTACTGCCTCCGGAAAGGGAGCGCCCAGGTAGCCCTGCCCCGCCAGCTTTTGCCAAAGCTCCTGGTCGGTGCGGCCTTCGCGTTCGTGTTTGCGCACGCGCTCCAGGCTGCACTCGCCGCTGAAAAAACGGCGCGCGGCTTCCTGCAACATGCTCTGGGTTTCGTTCAGTTCGACTTTCATGATTCTCTCCCGGGCCTGTGCGCATGGTGTGGTTCGCGCTGCGATGCGGTTGGTGGTGGCGCCTTTTCAGCGGCGCCTGCGCTGCGATGCAGTTTGGCTTTCGGCGGCGGCCTTTGTTGATGCGGGTTGCGGGTTTTGCCGGCGGCGGTGGTGCGATGCGGTTGGTGGTGTTGCTGCTGCGCCTGATGCGCCGGCTGATTCTGCGCCTGCGCTGCGATGCGGTTGGTGATGGCGCCTTTTCAGCGGCGCCTGCGCTGCGATGCGGTGTCGGTTTTGCTGCGCTTGCGGTGTCCGGCGATGCGCTTGCGCCGCCAGCGTTGTCAGCGGGACATGCCGAGGTGGCGCGCAGCGACGATGCTGCGCTGCACCTCGTTGGTTCCGCCGCCGAAGCGCAAGATGGGCGAGGTGCGCCACATCATTTCCTGGCGTCCCGCGGAGGGGGCCAGTTCGCCCGCCTCTTCCGACAGTGCGCCGGCGGGGCCGAGCAGGTCCATCGCCAGGTTGGTCATGCGGCCGCGCAGTTCGCTGCCCGAAATTTTCGCCATCGAAGCAAGGCTGGGCGACACGTCATCCTGCGCGATGGCCACCGCGCCCAGCACCGCGAGCGCGCGGTGACGCTCCAGCTCCATCTTCATTTCGGCCAGGCGCACGCGCAGCACGGGGTCTTTCAGTTTTTCCGGCGCGTGCTGGGCCAGGTACTCCACCAGCAGGTCGTAGTTGCGCACCAGGTTGCCCAGCGGCGAAAGCCCCATGCGCTCGTGATTCAGCGCGTGCATGATGATGCCCCAGCCGCCGTTCAGCGGGCCGACCAGGTTTTCTTCGGGCACGAAGACCTTGTCGTAAAAGGTTTCGTAGGTGGTGAGACCGCTGAGCGTCGGCAAGGGGCGGATGGTGACGCCCGGGCTTTTGGTTTCCAGGATCATCAGCGAAATGCCGGCGTGCTTCGGGCCTTCGTCGCTGGTGCGCACCGCCAGCCATATATGCGTGGACTGCTCCGCCATCGAGGTCCAGATTTTCTGGCCCTGCACCACCCAGCCGCCTTCCACCTTTTCGGCGCGGGTGCGCAATGCAGCCAGGTCCGTGCCGGCGTTGGGCTCGCTGTAGCCGATGGCGAAGGTGTATTCGCCGCTCCAGATGCCCGGCAGAAAGCGCCGCCGTTGTTCTTCGTTTCCGTGCACTGCAAGCGAAGGCGCGATGGAGGTGTAGGTGAGGTTGCCGTAGGGCATGCCCCAGTACTCCATGGTTTCGATCAGGATGAACCGGTAGATGGGGTTTTTGCCCTCGCCGCCGTGTTCGGTGGGCCAGCACATCAGCATCCAGCGCTTTTCCTGAAGCGCCGCGTAGTAGCGGGACAGGTGCGGGCCGCCGCCCGCCCCCTCGCGCTCTTTGTATTCACGCAGCAGCTCCGGCGTGCGCCACTGGTGAATGAACGCTTCGACCTCGTCGCGAAACTCGATGTATTCGTTTCCCCAGCGATAGTCCATGGTGTTGCTCCCTTTGCGGTTGGGGGTGCGCGGTTTTTCGGCGTGTGTTTTGCGGCGGATGCTGTGTTTTTGCGGGCGGATGTTTTGCGGCGGGCGGCGTGTTTTGTTTTGCGACGCGCGCCGTGTGTGCCCTTTCGGGTTTCGGGGTGTGTTTTTTTGCGCGCCTTTGCGACGCGGGTTCAGCGGGCGGCGCGTGCAGTGAGGGCGCTCTCGGGTTTTGGGGTGCGGGCTTTTTCGGGCGGGGCGTTTCCCGGGGCGGCGATGCGACGCAACGACCGGGCCTCCACGCAGGCGGAAGAATGTAACGACCCGGCGGGCCGAGTGGCGAAACCCGGTTTCGATGGGCGGGGCGCGG
>CAZJXU010000215.1:0-1684 GCA_964550095.1 uncultured Spirochaetales bacterium
TGCCCGCCGGCCTGTTGCTGGGCGCCACGCCCGAACGCCTGCTGCGCGTCGCGGGCGAGCGGGTGCTGGTGGACGCGCTGGCAGGTACCGCCAGGCGCGGCCATACCGAACAGGCGGACGCCGCCGCCGAGCAAAGCCTGCGCGAATCCAAAAAAGATCAAGAGGAGCACGCCTGGACGCGCGCCGCCATTCAGAGCGCCCTTGCCGCACACCTGGACGCGCTGGAATATCCCGAAGCGCCCCGCGTGCTTTCCACCTCGGCGCTGCATCACCTGCACACGCCCTTTGTCGGCCGTCGCAGCGGGCCCTCGCCCGGCGCGCTGGAACTGGCCGCGTTGTTGCACCCCACGCCCGCGGTGGCCGGCGCCCCGCGCGCTGCGGCCCTGGCGTGGCTGCGCACGCACGAGCTGCTGGCGCGCGGTGCCTACGCGGGGCCCGTCGGCTGGGTCGATCTTACGGGCGAGGGCGCGCTGGGCGTCGCGCTGCGCTGCGCCTTGCTGCAGGGCGAACGGGCGGTGCTCTTTGCGGGGGCGGGCGTGGTGGAGGGCTCTCAGCCCGCAGCGGAATTCGAAGAGACACAGATCAAACTGCGCACGATGGAAGCTGCGCTGCTCGGGGAGTGAAGGGCTGATGCCGCAGACGCAAGCGCAAACGCGAGCGCAGACGCAGATGCAGTCACAGGCGCAGACACAGGTGCAGGCGCAGACGCGCTCCGGACTCTCCGCACTGGCCGATGCGGGCCCCGCCTACGCATTCAGTGCGCACCTGGCAGCCGCACTGCGCGATGCGGGCGTAACGCACTTTTGCATTTGCCCGGGCTCGCGCAGCGCGCCGCCGGCCGCGGCGGCGGCGGGCACGCCGGGCCTGCGCTGCTGGATGCACCACGACGAGCGTTCCGCTGCGTTTTTCGCACTGGGCCTTGCGCGCGCCTGCGCCATGCCTGTCGCCTTGCTGTGCACCTCCGGCACGGCCGCGGCCAACTTTGCACCGGCGGTGGCCGAGGCGAGTCGCAGCAGCCTGCCTTTGATCGTTCTGACTGCAGATCGCCCGCGCCGGCTGCGTGCGCGCGGCGCGCCCCAGACCATCGACCAGGTGCGCCTGTATGGCAGCCACGCGCGCGCTTTCTACGAACAGATCCCCGGTTCCGACATGGAACGTGCGCGGCGCCGGGCCAGACGCCTGGCGCGGCGTTTGCTGCGCCATGCGCTGGGCGCACGCCCCGGGCCGGTGCACGCGAACCTGGCATTCGAAGAGCCGCTGGAGCCGATCTTTGCCGCGTCGGCTGAGCAGCAAACAGCGGCGGCTTCGCAAACGTCGGCGCACGCGCACACATCGGCGTCCGCGCAAACCGGGCAGCCCGCGCAAACATTGACGCCGATGCAAACCGGGCTGTCTGTGAATGCAGCGCCGGATGCGCAAACGTCGGAGCCCGAGCAAACATTGACGCCCGCACAATCCGGGCAGTCCGTGAACATGGAGGGGTCTGCGCAAACGTCGGCGCACGCGCGCGTTCAGCCCGATGCGCCGCATCGACCGGGGGCGACGCAGGTGTCGTCTGTACAAACGTCAACGCCCGCGCAAAGCGCGCCGCACCCGCACACATCAGCGCCGGCCGCACACACCGCGCCGTCCGCAGAAACGGCGCCGGGAGGCCGCAGCAATCCCGGCGCCTCTGCACATCCCC
>CAZJXU010000216.1:0-2149 GCA_964550095.1 uncultured Spirochaetales bacterium
CGCCATCCTGCTG
The DNA here is from genome assembly GCA_964550095.1 of uncultured Spirochaetales bacterium. Taxonomy (GTDB): domain Bacteria; phylum Myxococcota_A; class UBA9160; order UBA9160; family UBA6930; genus JAHRAN01. Next base: position 14 of record CAZJXU010000216.1, read on the forward strand.
CAGGCGCTGACGGCCGGCCTGCTGGTGCTCGTGCTGCAGAGCTTCCCCAACGTGCTCAACTTCACCACCTTCGCCATCCTGCTGGCCACCAGCGCCGACGTGCTCGCCCTGTACCGCCTGCGCCGCACCCAGCCGGGCCGGCGCCGCCCCTACCGGGCCTTCGGCTATCCCGTGGTGCCCGCGCTCTACATCCTGGTCAACATGATGGTGGCGTATGCACTGCTTGCCGGCTCCACCCGGGAATCGCTGATCGCTCTCGCCGTGCTGGCATCCAGCCTGCCTTTCTACTTCTTCTTCGCTGCGCGCCGTGGGCGCGGGCGGCAGCAGGGCGGCGCCCGGTGAGACCCGGACAACCGCACCATGTCGGGCACCGCCGGCGGCTGCGCGAGCGCTTCATCAATGCCGGCTTCGAGGGCTTCGGCGAGCACGAGGTCGTGGAGCTGCTGCTGACCCTGGCCGTTCCCCGGGGCGACACCAAGCCCGCCGCCAAAGCGCTGCTGGAGCGTTTCGGCAGCCTGCGCGGCATCCTGGACGCGCTCCCGCAAGACGTGCAGGCCGTACAGGGCGTGGCCTCGGTGACAGCGATTAATCTGCAGGTGGTCCGCGCCGCAGCCACGCTCTACCTGCAGCAGTCTTCCGAGGGTAGGGAGGTACTGAAGGAGCCGGAGCGCCTCCGCAACTTCTGGCGCGCCAAAATCGGCATGCTCCAGCACGAGGTGTTCGCCGTGGCCTACCTGGACACAGCCGGCAAGCTGCTGCGGGACGGCGTGGAAACGCTGCAGGTGGGCACCATCAACCGGGCCGCCGTCTATCCTCGCGAAATTGTGAAATCCGCCCTCCGGCGCGAGGCGGCTGCGGTGGTGCTGGCGCACAATCACCCGAACGGGGATGTCCAGCCCAGCGAGCAGGACAAGCTGGTGACCCGTGCTATCGTCTTGGCCGCGGAGACGGTGGAGCTTCGCATCATCGATCACCTGGTCGTCTCGCAGCAGGAGACCTTCAGCTTCCGCGATGCGGGGCTGCTGTGAGGGCTGCGAAGACCGCAAAGGAGGGCAACACCCATGGCGAAAGTTGACGTGCAAAAGACCGAACTGGTCTGGCCGGGCAAGTACAACGAAGACGGCACGCGCAAGGAAACCCCGCGCGTGAGCCTGCCCTTCCAGGTGATCGAGACCGTCAACGAAAGCCGCGCCACGCGCGAAGCGAGGAAGACCGGCTCGCAGGGCGGCCTCTTCGAAATCTGGGGGGGGGCGATAGTACCGACGCTGCCTGGCGCAACAAATTAATTTGGGGCGACAACCTGCTCGTGATGGGATCGCTGCTGGAACGGTTCGCAGGGAAGGTTGATCTCATCTACATCGATCCGCCCTTTGCAACAGGTGCGGATTTTTCCTTCAACGCGCAGGTGGGTGAGAAGGGAATCGAGATCGAGAAGGAACAGTCTTCTATCGAGGAAAAAGCGTATCGCGACACTTGGGGCAGGGGGACGGACAGTTATATTGCGATGATTTACGAGCGGCTTGCCGTGATGCGCGATCTTCTGTCGGAAAAAGGCAGCATCTACGTGCATTGCGACTGGCGTGTGAATAGTTTTATTCGATCAGTAATGGACGAAATTTTTGGAGGGGAAAATTTCAGGAATGAACTGGTGTGGAACGTTGGCAGTGTATCTGGTTTCAAAAGTCAAAAGCAAGGCTGGGTGAGACTGCACGATACAATTTTTTACTATTTGAAGTCGGATTCATTCACATTCAACAAGCAATTCTTGCCATACAAAGAGGAATACATCCAAAAGATGTTTAACAAAGTCGACAAAGATGGTCGCAGGTATCGCGATAGGGGATACAAGAAATTCTATGCAGATGAAGGTGGGACTCCGGTTGGGACAAACTGGACTGACATTTACTCACTGCAAACTACTACAAATTCCGGGGAGTATGTCGGCTACCCCACCCAGAAACCCGAGGCCCTGCTGGAGCGCATCATCAAGGCGTCCTCCAACGAGGGCGACCTGGTCGCCGACTTCTTCTGCGGCTCGGGCACCACGCTAGCCGTGGCCGAGAAACTGGGTCGCCGCTGGATCGGCAGCGACCTCGGGCGCTGGGGCACGCATGTCACCCGCAAGCGCCTGCTGGA
>CAZJXU010000217.1:0-1553 GCA_964550095.1 uncultured Spirochaetales bacterium
CGCCCAGGCCGCAGGGCGCGGTGCCTGCATCCAGCAGCGCGCGCCAGAGCGGCGCTGCCGCCTCGTTTGGGGCGTAGAGTTCGAAGCCGTCCGAGCCCGTGTAGCCGGTGCGCGAAATCCACAGCTTAAAGCCGCAGGCGCGCGCTTCGCGCACCCGGAAACGCCGCAGCGCGCCCGGGTCTTCTTCCATCACGCAGCGCAGCAGGGCCGCGGACGAAGGCCCCTGCACCGCCAGCAGCGCCGTCTGCGCGCTGCGGTCTTCGATGTGCGTTTCGGCGCCGCAGTGCGCGTTGCACCAGCGCAGATCCTTTTCGATGTTGGCCGCGTTGACGCACAGAAAGAAGTGATCCTCCGCCAGGCGATACAGCGTGAGGTCGTCCAGCACGCCGCCCGCTTCGTTGCACAAAAGGCCGTAGCGCACGCGGCCCTGCGCCAGCGAGGCAACAGGGCAGCTCAGCAGGGTTTCCAGCGTGGCCACGGCGCCCGGCCCGAGAAAATGCAGTTGCCCCATGTGCGAGACATCAAACAGCCCGGCGCCGCTGCGCACCGCGCGGTGCTCGGCCAGGATGGAGTCGAACATCAGGGGCAGCTCGAAACCGGCGAAGTCGGTCATGCGCGCGCCGAGTTCCAGGTGCAGCGCATGCAGGGGGGTGCGCGCACTCACGGGGCGCTGCGCTTCTGCCAGGCCCGCAGTGTGTTCTGCAGCAGCATGGTGATGGTCATCGGGCCGACGCCCCGGCGGTGCGGCGTCAGCAGCGCCGCCCTGCCGAACGCCGCATCAAAGTCCACGTCGCCCACCGGCTCGCCATCGACGTGGGTGGCGCCGACATCGATCACCGCCGCACCGGGCTTGATCCAGCGGCCCCGCACCAGGCGCGGCTTGCCCGCGCAGGCGATCAGCAGGTCCGCGCTGCGACACAGCTCCGCCAGGTTCTGCGTGCGCGAATGACACATGGTGACGGTGGCGCTTTTGCGTTGCAGCAGCAGCGAAACGGGTTTGCCGACGATGTTGCTGCGCCCGATCACCACCGCGTGTTTGCCTTCCAGCTCGACGTGGTGCCGAGCCAGGATTTCCATGATGCCGAGCGGCGTGCAGGGGAACAGCCCGGCGCCGCCCGTCAGCAGCAGGCCGGCGTTCAGGGGGCCGACGCCGTCTACGTCCTTTTCCGGGGGGATGGCCTCGGCCACGGCGCCCGGGTCGATCTGCGCCGGCAGGGGAAGCTGCACCAGGATGCCGTCCACTTCGTCTGCAGCGCCAAGCCGGCGGACCAGCTTCAGCAGTTTCTCCTGAGAGGCGTCCTCGGGCAGCTTGCGCTCCAGCGATTCAAAGCCCGTGCGCGCGCAGGCCCGCCGCTTGCCCTTGATGTAGGATGCACTGGCGGGGTCTTCGCCCACCAGCACCACGGCCAGGCAGGGCGGCCGGCGACCGTCTTCATCGACGGCACGCGCCACCTCGGCGGCCATCTCGGCGCGCAAGGCCTGGGCGAGGTCGAGGCCGTTCACCACCACGGTATCGATCTCGCCGCTCTGCTCGCTCACTCGCTGTTCTCCTG
>CAZJXU010000218.1:0-3277 GCA_964550095.1 uncultured Spirochaetales bacterium
GGGCGGGGGCGCCGCCCGCTTCTCGTGCATCAAAGTCCCGGGCGACCGGGGCGTCATGGCTTGTTGCGGCGATGCGCTGCCCGCCCCCGGGCGCAGCGCCCTTGCTGCGCTCAGCCATCCCGGCGCCGAAGCGGCTGCGGCGCCCGGGCCAGACGCTCCGCCCGGTAGGAGCTGCGCACCAGGGGGCCCGAGGCCACCTCGCTGAAGCCCAGCTCGAGCGCGCGCTCCCGCCAGGCGTCGAATTCTTCGGGCGGCGCCCAGCGCGCCACGGGCAGGTGCTCGCCGGAAGGACGCATGTACTGGCCCAGCGTCAGCAGGCTCACGCCGGCCTCGCGCAAATCGCACAGCGCCTGTTCCACCTCGTCCGCGCGCTCGCCCAGGCCCAGCATCAGGCCGCTCTTGGTGGGGATGTCGGGGCGCCGCTCGCGGGCGCGGCGCAGCACCTGGAGCGAACGCGCGTAGCGCGCGGCCGGGCGCACCCGCTTTTGCAAACGCTCGACGGTTTCCAGGTTGTGATTCAACACGTCCGGGTTTGCGTCAAGCACGCAGCTCAGCGCATCGGCATCGCCCTGGTAATCCGATATCAACACCTCTATTCCCGTGTGCGGCGTCCGGCGGTGCAGCGCGCGCAGCACGGCGGCCATGTGCGCGGCGCCTCCGTCGGCGAGATCGTCGCGCGCCACGCAGGTGATGACTGCAAAACGCAGGCCGAGTTCCGCCACCGCCCGGGCGACGCGCGCGGGCTCCAGCGGGTCGAGCGCTTCGGGACGGGCGGTGGCTATATCACAGAAACCGCAGCGGCGGGTGCAGTGCGCGCCGCCGATCATGAAGGTTGCAGTGCCCGCGGCCCAGCACTCGCCCTGGTTCGGACAGCGGGCCGACTGGCAGACGGTGTTGAGCCGCTGTTCTTCGGCGATGCGCTTCACGCGCAGGTAGCCAGGCGTTTCGGAAAAACGCACGCGCAGCCAGGGCGGCCGGGACGTGCGCTCCACCGGCGTGCGCAGGTTTTCCTGGGGCCGGGGCGGGTTCAGCGTGAAGGCAGGGTGTTCGGCGGCGCTGGGTACGTTGTTTCCGACGGTGGAGACGTTCCCGACAGCGGCCTCTTGCCCACCGGAAGCGCACACCGCCTTTGCAGCGCCGGGTGCGGCGTTTCCGACGGTGGCGTTGTTTCCGCCGTCCGCGCTTTTCCCGCTGCCTGCGTGCGCCGCCTTTGCAGCGCCGGGTGCGCTGTTTTCGATGGTGGCGGCGGAGACGGCATGTGATTCGTTTCCGACGGTGGGTGCGGCGGAAGCGCCCGGCTTTTCGGAAATGCGCGCGGCAGGTACGTTCTCGGACGCGCCTTCGGAAACGAAAGACGCGGGTGTGTTCGCAGCGCGGCGGCTCATGCGAGCAACCTGCTGAAGGCCGCCGCCACGCGCTGCGTGCAGTTTTTGAACAGTTCCGCGTGCGTCGCAGCGGGCGCGCCGAGTTCCCGCGCCAGGGATGTCATCTCCACGCCCGCAAGGCCGCAGGGCACGATGTCCCGGAAGGCAGCGGGCGACATGGTCACGTTCAAGGCGAAGCCGTGACTGCTGACCCAGCCCTTGAGCGCAACGCCGATGGATGCGATTTTGCGTGGCGCGTCGCCTTCCGGGGCCCCGACAAAAACGCCGGTCATGCCGGGGCGACGCAGGCCGCAAATATCAAAACCCGCGAGCGCATCGATCAGCGCCTGTTCGATGCTGCGCAGCCACCCGCGCAGGTCGCGCCTGCCCAGCGCGGCGAGATCGACAATCGGGTAGCCGACCAGTTGGCCGGGGCCGTGGTAGGTGATGTCGCCGCCGCGCGAAACTTCGTGCACTTCAATGCCGCGCGCCGAAAGCGCCGCGGGCGCGGCCAGCAGGTTTTCGGGTTTCGCCCGGCGCCCGAGCGTGACCACCGGGGGATGTTCCAGCAAGAGCAGGCGGTCGCCGCAGCGCCCCGCCCGGCGCGCCTGCACTGCGGCCTGCTGCAGGGCCAGCGCTTCGGCGTAGGGAACCACGCCCAGTTCTTCGATGGCGAGCATGCGGTGAAGGTAGCAGCCGGGAGGCGGCTGCGGTCGGCAGGGGGCGGTGGGGCGGTCGTTTCAGCTTCGGCGCCGCCTGGGGTCGGCGCCCCCGTCCAGCATGTGTTTGGACGTATACAGGGGTGGCCCGCAGCGGGTTGCCGGCGGTCGGCACGGTGGCCGCCCCAAGCTGCGGCCAGCCCCGACTTCAGGACGACACATGCCTGGTATCGGACGATTCAGTCCTTATGGGGTACTTGCTGGTTACGGGGCCGATAGGGCCGACCGCCCCAAGCTGCGGCCAGCCCCGCTTTAGGACGACACAGGGGCGGTCGTTCCCGCCTCGGCGCGCCGGCGCCCGGCCCCGGCGCGCCCTCCGCCCGGAGGGGGCCGCAAAAGCGCCCTGCCCGGCGCCGCCCGCAAATTGGCGTGAGCCGACGCCGCCGGTACACTCACCCGGGACAGGTGAGCAGGTCGTGGACGATACGGCTTGCCGCCCGGTACGGTCGGCAGAGGCTGTATGATCGCCGGACTCCCGCAATGTGGTCCGACGAGCGAATCGCGCGGCGACCGTGCGAACTGCCGGGGCGCCCTGCGGCCGATACGACCGGTCGCAGAGCCTGCGGCACGGTCGATCGCGGCGACCGGCCCCGTCACGGGACGATACAAGGACGACACAGGCTGCCCGGAGCGAGGAGACCCCCCTATCATGAACGCAGAAACGACCACAGACCACAACAAGGTAAACGGTGCGCAAAACGGCAACGGAGCGGTGCGCCTGCGCTCGAAGGAGTTTTTCCGCAGCTTCCTGAAGCGGCCCCGCGAGGTCGGCTCCATCATTCCCAGCTCACCCTTCCTGATCCGCCGCATCGGAGAGTGCAGCGACGTGGAGAGCGCCCGGGTGGTGGTGGAGCTGGGGCCCGGCACGGGAGTCCTGACCCGGGAAATGCTCTCGCGCCTGCCCGAAAACGGCAAGCTGATCGCCATCGAAATCAACGAGGACTTCGCACGCATTCTGCGCGAGGAGTTCGACGACCCGAGGCTGGTGGTGTATCACGGCTGCGCCACCGAAATCGAAAACGCGCTGGCGGCGGCGGATTGCGAACAGGGCGCCGACCTGATCGTCTCCGGCATTCCCTTTTCCATGCTGGACAAGGAGATCAGCCGGGCCACGCTGGGCGCCGCCCGGCGCGCGCTGTGCAAGCGCGGACGCTTCGTCGCCTACCAGTTCCGCAGCCACATCACGCGCGCGGC
>CAZJXU010000219.1:0-10019 GCA_964550095.1 uncultured Spirochaetales bacterium
TTTAGGACGACACACCCCTATTTAGGATGACACGGCCCCGATCTGCGCTTTTCGCTATTCATTGCCGCCCATGGACGACATCGTTGCGGCGTTTGGCCAGGCCTTTTCACTGATCCTCGAGGCCGACCCGGAGCTGGTCGAGATCGTGCTGCTCTCGCTGCGCGTCAGCGGCACGGCCCTCGCGTGCAGCGTGGCTGTCGGCCTGCCGCTGGGCGCCGCGCTGGCGGTGCTGCGCTTTCCCGGCCGCGGCCTGCTGATCGCGGTGCTGAACGGCTGCATGGGCCTGCCGCCCGTCGTGGCCGGGCTGTTCATCTACCTGTTGCTCGGCGCGGGCGGCCCACTCGCTGCGCTGCGCCTGCTCTTTACGCCCACCGCCATGGTGCTGGCGCAAACGGTGCTGATCACGCCCATCGTCGCCGCGCTCACCAGGCAGGTGATCGAAGAACTCTGGGAGGAATACAGCGAAGCGCTGCGCGCACTCGGCGTCGGCAAGTGGCGCGCCATCCCCACCTTGCTTTACGAGGGACGCTTCGTGCTGACGACGGTGCTGCTGGCCGCTTTCGGCCGCGCCATTTCCGAAGTCGGCGCGGTGATCGTGGTGGGCGGCAACATCGCGCACCTGACTCGCGTGATGACCACCGCCATCGTGCTGGAAACAGGCAAGGGCGATTTCGCCCTGGCGCTGGGGCTCGGCATTCTGCTGCTGGCCTTCGCTTTCGTGGTGAACGCCGCGGTGGAACTGGTGCGCGTGGGGATGCGACGTGTCGGCGCCTGACACCGGCGCCGGCCCGATGCAGTCCGGCCCGATGCCGCTGCACTTCGAGCGGGTTTGCCTCGCGCGCGGCGGACGCATGCTGCTGCAGGACGTGAGTTTCCGGGTGGAGCACGGGCCGACCAGCGTGATCCTGGGCCCGAACGGCGCCGGCAAAACCCTGCTGCTGCGCCTGGCCTGCGGCCTGCTTGCGCCGAGCAGCGGCAGCGTGCGCTGGACGGGCGGCGCGAAGGCCGCGCGCGAAAGCACGGCCCTGGTGTTCCAACGACCGCTCTTGCTGCGTCGCAGCGTGCGCGCGAACATAGAATTCGTGCAGCGCGTGCGCGGCGTGCCGCGCAAAGAGCGCGCCCGGCGCACACAGGAGATGCTCGAATACAGCGGCCTCTTAAGCAAAGCCGGGCGGCCCGCGCGCACGCTCTCTGCCGGCGAGGCGCAGCGCCTGGCCCTGGCCCGCGCATCCGCCCTGGCGCCGCGCGTGATGTTCCTGGACGAACCGGCGGGCGCACTCGACCCCGGCGCAGGCAAGCTGCTGGAAAGCAACATCCTGGCCCTGCAACAAAGCGGCGTGAAGATCGTCATGACCACTCACGACCTCGGCCAGGCGCGCCGGCTGGCGGGAGAGGTACTCTTTGTGCACGGCGGTCGTTTGCTCGAGCAAAGCCCGGCTGCGCAGTTTTTTGAAAACCCGCAAAGCGAAGCGGCGGGCAAGTTTTTGCGAGGAGAGATTGTCGAGTGATGATGCAGCGAGGCGCAACACAGAGGTGCAGAGGGGCCGGCGAGGGAAGAACCGGCCCGGCAAAACGCGGGGCGGCGCATCACGCGTTGCGCGGCGGATCGCAGCGCACACGACGCCGCGCGCCGTACACGGGCAACGGCGTGCGGCTCAGCGCAGGCAAAGGAGCGTGCCTCGCGCTGTGCGCCGCCGTGCTCGGCATGGGCATGGCTGCGCTCGCCGTGCAGGCCGAAGAGCAACAGCCGTTTTTGCTGCTGGCCTCCACCACCTCGACACGCGATTCGGGCCTGCTGGAAAAACTCACCGACGCCTTTGAACGCACCACCGGCATCGAGGTGCGTGTGCTGGCGGTGGGAACCGGACGCGCGCTGGAGCACGGACGCCGGGGCGACGTGGACGCCCTGCTGGTGCACGACCCTGCAGCCGAGGCGGATTTTGTCGAGCAAGGCTACGGCCTGTTTCGAAGGCCGGTGATGTACAACGACTTCGTCCTGCTCGGGCCGGCGCACGACCCCGCCGGCGTGCGCGGCCTCGCCGATGCCCCCGCCGCGCTGCGGCGCATCGCTATGGCGAAGGCGCGCTTTGCTTCGCGCGGCGACGATTCAGGAACGCACAAGGCGGAGCTGCGGCTCTGGGCGGAGGCCGGCTTCGACCCGGCGCCCCACTCCGGAAGCTGGTACCTGGAAAGCGGCAGCGGCATGGGCGCCACGCTGAACCTGGCGCAGGAACTGGACGCCTACCTGCTGGCGGACCGGGGAACATGGCTCGCGCACGCCCGGCGCGGGCGGCTCGCGGTGCTGGTCGAGGGCGACCCGCGCCTCAAAAACCCCTACGGCGTGCTGGTGGTGAACCCCGCCCTGCACCCGCACGTGAAGGCCGATGCGGCGCGGCGCTTTGCCGACTGGCTGACTTCGGGGGCCGGAGGTCGGGTGATCAACGCCTTTCGCAAGCGGGGCGAGCAGCTTTTCTTCGCCCAAACTCCCGTCGATGGGCCTGCCGATGGGCCCGTTGAAAGGCCCAGCGAAGGGCCCGCCCAGACTCCCGTCGATGGGCCTGCCGAAGGGCCCGCCCAGACTCCCGATGAAGGGCCCGTCGAAAGGCGGCCTGCTGAAAGGCCCGCCGATAGGCCGGAGGCGCCGGGGGCGGGCGCCCCGCCGGAAGCGGCGGTGAAAGCGCCGCCGGATGCGCCGCGGGCGGCGGAAGACGCGCCCTAAAAAAGCTGCTACGCTGGCGGCCTGTCAACCCCACGGAGGAACTTCTCATGATGAAACGTCTGCCCATTCTGCTCGCCGCCCTGGTGCTGCTTTTCACCCAGGCCTGCGTCGTCATCGAAGACGGCGAAGTCGGCGTCTCGAAGAGCTTCGGCAACATCAACGATGAACCCGTCTCGCAGGGCGTGGCCATCGTGGTGCCCGTGGCCCGCACCATCGAGACCTGGAACGTGAAGCTGCAAGAGCGCAAAGAGGTCGCCAACGTGCCTTCCTCCGAGGGGCTGATCGTCGGCCTCGAAACCTCGCTGCTGTTTCGCGTGCAGCCGGGCTCGGCGCCGACCATCCGCAAGACCGTCGGGCGGGACTACGAGACCCAGTTGGTGGTGCCCTACTTTCGGAACGCGCTGCGCGACGTGGTGGCAGGCTACCCGGTGCGCAACATCTACTCCGAGGTCGGCCGCAAGGAGATAGCAGGGCGCATCGAGGGGTTCCTGAAGGAGAACCTGGAAGAACGGGGCATCGTGATCGAGGACGTGCTGCTGCGCGATGTGCAACTGCCCCAGCGCTTCCGGGAGAGCATCGAGGCCAAGCTGACCGCCGAGCAGCGCGTGCAGCAAAAGGAGTTCGAGCTGCAGCAGGCGGAGAAGGAGGCCGAGATCGAGGTCGCGCGCGCGAAGGGCGCCGCGGATGCGCAGCGCATCATCAGGGAGACCCTCTCCGACTCCTACCTGCAGTACCTGTGGATCCAGACCCTGAACGACAACCCGAACGTCATCTACGTGGCGACCGAGGCCAACCTGCCCATCTTCAAAGGCGTCCAGGGCAAGTAAGAGGGTCGGTACCCCGGTCCGGCGGCGTGGCGCGGGGGACCCGACCGACGGTGGAACGGTCGGCGCGGCCCCGGGGCTTTGCTCAGTCCCAGCGGTCCAGGTGTTCTTTCAGGAAGGCGACCAGGCGCTGCCACGCGTCCTCGGCGGATTTCTCGTGGTAGTGCTCCGGACGCGTGTCGTTCATGAAGGCGTGACCTGCCCCCGGGTACAGGCGTATCTCGGTTTCGTGCGGCGTGGCGGCAAGGCCCGTGCGCAGGGCTTCGACGTCCTCCACGGGAATCACGGGGTCCTCTTCGCCGTAGAAGCCGAGCACCGGGCAGTCGATGTCGCCCAGCACGTCGAGCGGACTGCGGGGCTTTTTCTTGGGGTCGAGCCCGTCCTTGTAACGCACCATGCCGTAGAAGGGCGCGCAGGCTGAAATGCCTTCGAGCATGCCTGCAGCCAGCAGGGCGTACTGCCCGCCCATGCAAAAGCCCATGACGCCGATGCGGCGCCCCTCGCACAAACGCTTGGCAGCCAGGGTCGCGATGCCCTCTTCCACGGTCTCCAGCATCAGCGGGTCGGGGATGCTGTCGATCCAGGCCAGCGCCTGTTCGGGAGTTTCGAATTTGCCCTTGCCGGTTTTGCGGTAGGGATCAACGGCCAGCACGCAGAAGCCTTCGGCTGCCAGGCGCCGGACGATGCCGCAGTAGTGGTCGGAGAGGCCCCAGACGTCCGGGATCAGCAGCACGCCGGGCCGGTGGACGCCGGCTGTGTAAAACCGTTGGCAGCAGAAACCCATCTGGTCTTTTTCGCTCATCATGGGCGGCATGTTTCTCATGGCGATCTCCCGTCAGTGGCCCGGGCGGGCTTTCACGAAGAACACCGGTGTGCGGGTGCGCGGGCTGGCCGCCCCGGTGAGGCCATAGACGGCGCCGGCATCGACTTCGACCCGCAGCACTTCTTCTTCCCGGTCGAGACACAGCTCGCTGTTGTTGTCGTTGTCGTCGTGATCCCCGATGTAGAAGGGAGAGACAATCTCGGTGCTGTCCTCGTTCTTCTGCAATACCACGTGGAAGCGCGAGAGGTAGGTATCTGCATCCAGGTCGAAGTTGGAGGGGACCACGGCGCCGCTCCAGGTCAGGCGAATCGCCTGCCGGGTCTCCAGCCTCGGGCAGTGCGCTTCGCCCGGACGCTTGGAGAGTTCCAGCTCGTCTTCGTCGATCCGCTCGGCAAACACCAGCTTCGGCCCTTCCACGGCCTCTTCAGGTTGCAGCGCGCGCAGCCCCGCGAAGTCGTGCACCACGCCGTTTTCATCCGGCTCGCTGAGCAGCTCGCGCGCGACGATCACGCTGTACGGGGGGTCGTTGGCGTTGCCGAGTTCGCCGTAGAGCAGCAGCGTGCGGTCTTCGTCTTCCCCGACGCCCTCGGGAATGCGCGCGCAGCTCGGCTCGAGCCGGCGGCCGCTGCGGGTGCTCACGAGGAACTGCTTGCCGTTTCGCTCCAGCGTGGATTCATCGACTTCGTGCGAGAGCACCACGCGCAGGGTGTCCACGCGGCCGCCCTCGGTGCATGCAAAGCGGAAGGCCCAGTGGCGCGGCAGCAGCCAGTCCGAGAACCAGCCAACAGAGTCTTCGTCCGTTTCGAAATGGGCGCCGAGGATGGTCGGCGCGTGCAGTTCGCGCTGCGTGCTCGCCTGTTCCGGCGCCGCAAAGCCGGCCTCTCCCTGCGCCACGGCGACGGAGGCCGCCATGCCGAGTATGAGCGCAAAGCCGGGCGCGGCGATGAGCAGGCGAATCGGGCGCAGCGGGCTGCGACTTCGAAACGAACTCCGGGATGCGCTTCGGGATGCGCTTCGAGATGCACTCCGAGATGCGCTCCGAAATGCACTTCGCGGCGCTCTTCGCGGCGCACTTCCAAGGGGACTTCGAAAGGACATGGTGCAAGACATCGTATCAGTACTCCTTGATCGCGTCTATCAGCGCGAGCACGACGCTCTTGGCGTCTCCGAAAATCATCATGGTGTTCTCGTTCTCGAACAGGGGGTTGCCGATGCCCGCAAAGCCCGGGTTCATGCTGCGCTTGATCACGAACACGTGGTGCGCGCGATCGACATCGAGTATCGGCATGCCCGAGATGGCGCTGCCCGGCCTTCGCGCGTCCGGGTTGACGACGTCGTTGGCGCCCAGCACCAGGGCGACGTCGGTTTCGGGGAAGTGCGGGTTGATGTCGTCCATCTCCACCAGCCTTTCGTAAGGTACGTCCGCTTCGGCCAGCAGCACGTTCATGTGGCCGGGCATGCGGCCCGCCACCGGATGAATGGCAAAGCGCACCTCGATGCCGCGCGCCTGCAGCACGTCGGCCAGCTCGCGCACCGCGTGCTGCGCCTGCGCCACGGCCATGCCGTAGCCGGGCGCCACCACGCAGCTGCGCGCATTGGAGAAGATAACAGCAGCATCCTCGGGGGTGTAGCCCCGCACGGCGCCCTGCGCGGCGCCGCCTGCCTGCGCCTCGCCGGCGGCACCGAAGGCGCTGAACAGCACGTTCGGCAGGGAGCGATTCATGGCGTCGCACATGATCTTGGTGAGGATCAGGCCCGAAGAGCCGACCAGCGAGCCGGAGATCACCAGCCCGGAGTTGTCCAGCACGAAGCCGGTGGCGCAGGCGGCCAGCCCCGAGTAGGCGTTGAGCAGGGAAATCACCACGGGCATGTCGGCGCCGCCGATCGGTATCACCAGCAGCACGCCGAGCAGCAAGGCCAGGCCCACCAGCACCCAGTACTCGCTGGTGATATCCAGCGGGTGCACGGCGACCAGCACGCACAGGCCGATGATGCCGACAGCCAAAAGCGCGTTGACCGCCTGCTGGCCGGTATAGACGAGCGGCGCGCCGGGCAGCCGCTCGCTCAGTTTGCCGAATGCGACCAGGCTGCCGGAGAGCGTGACGGCGCCGATCAGCGTGCCGGCCGAGATGGCGCCGGCCACCATCGGCCCGGGCGCTTCTTGCAGCGCCTGGTAGCCGAAGAGTTCGGCGCCGGCGACCAGGGCAGAGGCCGCGCCGCCAAAGCCGTTCAGCAGCGCCACCATTTCGGGCATGGCGGTCATCTGCACGCGGCGCGCGGCAATCGCCCCGATGCCGGAGCCCAGCACCACGCCCGCCAGCATCACTTCCCAGCCCAGCACGCCCTGCTGCAGCAGGGTGACGACGACCGCGATCAGCATGCCGAATGCAGCCAGGCGGTTGCCGCGCACGGCGGTCTTCGCCGAAGAAAGGCCTTTCAACCCCCGGATGAAGCAGACGGCCGCGGCCAGGTAACCGAGATCCACCAGGCTATTGAGGATGCCCTCGCTCACGCATCGTCCCCTTTGCGCCGGAACATGGCGAGCATGCGGTTGGTCACCAGGAAGCCGCCCACCACGTTGATGGTGGCGAAGACAATGGCCAGAAAGCCGAAAATGTTTTTCAGCAGCGGGGAGTCGACGGCGGAAACCGCGGTCAGCGCGCCCACGATGGTGATGCCGCTGATCGCGTTCGAGCCGGACATGAGCGGCGTGTGCAGGAGCGGCGGCACCTTGGAGATCACCTCGACACCGACGAAGAGTGCGAGCACCAGGATGGTCAGGGCGACGGCGGGGTCAGCGAGCATCAGCCACTCCTCTCCTTCAGTTTTTCCAGCACGGCGTCGTGGCGGATTTTGCCCTGGTGCGTAACCAGCGTGCCGGCCGTTATTTCGTCTTCGAGATCAAAGGCGAGCGCGGCGTTGTCATCGACCAGATGGCGCACCAGCGCGGTGATGTTTCTGCTGAACATGCGGCTGGCGTCTTCCGCCAGGTCGGATGCAGGGTTGGTGGGGCCGAGCAGCAGCACGCCTTCTACGTCCACCGCTTCGTCCGGGCGGGTCAGCGCGCAGTTGCCGCCGCCCGCGGCCGCCAGGTCCACCACCACCGAGCCGGGCTTCATGCCGCGAATGCCCGCTTCGTCGATCAGCAGGGGCGCGCGCCGACCGGGCACCAGCGCGGTGGTGATCAGCACGTCGGCGCCCGCGGCGTGTTCGCCCGAGAGCCGGCGCTGGCGCTGGTAAAAGGCCTCGTCCTGCGCCCTGGCGTAACCGCCGGCGTCCTCCGCATCGCCTGTTTCGAGGTCGAAGGTGACGAAGCGGCCGCCCACGCTCTCCACCTGCTCGGCCGCGGCCGAGCGGGTGTCGTAGGCATCCACCACGGCGCCGAGGCGCTTGGCAGTGGCGATCGCCTGCAGGCCCGCAACGCCGGCGCCGATCACGAACACGCGCACCGGCGAAATGGTGCCCGCCGCGGTGACCAGCATCGGGAACATTTTCGGCGAGTGGTAGGCGGCCAGCAGCACGGCGCGGTAACCGGCCAGGGTGGCCTGCGAAGACAACACGTCCATCGACTGCGCCTTGGTGATGCGCGGCGCCAGTTCCAGGGCAAAGGCGTTGATGCCGCGCGCGGCCAGCGCCGTGGCGAGCCCCGGCTCGTCGAGCGGGCGCAGCAGGGCGATCAGCGCGGCGCCGGAATCGAAGGCGGGCAGTTCCTCCTGGGCAGGGGCGCGCACCTTGAGCACCAGCGCGGCGCCCGCAATGACGCCCTCCCCCACCTGTGCGCCTGCCTCGCGGTAGTCGGCGTCGGACACGCCCGCGTGCGCGCCCGCGCCCTGCTCCACGCGCACTTCGTGTCCCGCCTCCACCAGCGCCTTCACGCCGCTTGCCACCAGCGCGACGCGGCGCTCGAGGGGGGCTGTCTCTTTCGGAACTGCGATGATCACGTGCTTGGTCCACTGCGCTTCGAGGTTGCGGGGGGCCGCCGCCCCGGGCGAGGCGCCCCGGGTACTCACAGCGCCCGCCCCGCAGCCGAATGCCGCGAAGCGGAGAACCGGATGATAGACATCCCGGGGCCAGGCGTCATGTCCGGATCGTGACCGGGGCATGCCCGGGCGGGCCTTGCGATGTTCGCTTTTCTTTCGCATGCTGCCCCTTGCCGGGGGGCGCGGGCCGGGGCGCCTTGCCCTTTACTCCAAGGCACCGAAATAATACGGAGGAGCAATGGCGAGGAAAGAAAACAGGCTTTACACCTGCGACAACCTGTACGTCCTGAACGGGATGAACAGCGAAACGGTGGACCTGATCTACCTGGACCCGCCTTTCAATTCGAAGCGGCTCTATGCCGCGCCTATCGGCAGCAAGGCCGCCGGGGCGAGCTTCAAGGATATATGGAAGTGGGATGACGTAAACGAGCAGTACCTGGAAAGAATGGTGGATGACTGATTTGCTGCGAAGACGTGTTACCTTCGGCGGGAAGCGGAAAACGAAGGCGGGCGGGAAGGCGAAACGGCCTGGGCGGAGGGCCTGAGCGGGGGCCGCCCGAAAACAGGGCCTGGACACGGCGCCGCCCGGACAACAGGACAAGGCGAGGCGACATGAACGAAGAAAGCGGACTTTTCATCGAAGACCTGGCGCCGGGGCTGGATGTCCCCGGCGGCCCGGTGGGGTGCGGGCTGGAACTCACGCCGGAAGCATTCGAGGCCCGCTTCGGCAGGCTGTTCCGGCGCGGCGAACAGGAGTTCGACCCGATCTACTTCAAGCTGGCGGCCTTCTGCAAAACCACGGCCGTGAGTGAAAACTCCCCTGCCAACCTGGGCGCGCGCAATGTGTGCTTTCACAAGCCGCCGGTGGATCTCTCCGACGAGGCGCACACCACGGTGCTGGGGCGCAAGTTCCGGGAAGTCGGCGCGACCACCGGCGTGTGCCAGGTATCGAGCGTCATCGGCCCGAAGGGTGGGCCGCCCACACTCAGTTGGAGCCGCGAGTGCATCGTGAACGGACGCTCCGGGTTTCGCTACAGCGAAAGCGACGGCCCGCTCGACAGCCGCGAGCGCATCGACGTGAACTTCGACCCGGATTTGGTCGATCTCGGCACTGCGGCCGCCCTGGCGCCGGGGGAAGCCGCGCTCGGGCCGGCGGACTTCAAAGCCGGCGAGCGCCTGCCCACCGGGCGCATCAGCGTGCTGCGCCCGGACGAAGTTTTCAACATCACGCGGGGGCTCGGCAACCGCGCCAAGACCCACTACACGCGCGCTTCGGGTTACATCGTGTGGGGGCTGCTCACCCTGCTCTACGGCGTGTGGAACTACGCCGAGCAACTGCGGGGGTGCAGGCTGGTCGGCCTGGACGTCGCCAGGCACCTGGCGCCCGTGTACCTGACCGAGCAGCTCCGCGAAGAAGAATGGGCGGGCAGCGATGCGCCGCCTCCCCCCGAGTTTCTTTCTTCCACGCTCACCGTGCAGGACGCAGAGCCCTGGCCGGGGCGCGAAGACGTGCGTCTGGTGACGGCCAACCTGGCTGTTCACAACAACGTGAACGCCATCGGCCGCAGCGAGTACCAGCGGCAGAATGCTACCAAGGCGCTGGCCGGCATCGACGCAGACGGTCGCCTGCACGTGGGCGAATACGCGCTGCGGCTGGCGGCCTTCGAACCCGG
>CAZJXU010000220.1:0-22421 GCA_964550095.1 uncultured Spirochaetales bacterium
TGGCAGGCGCCGAGATGGGCGGCGCGCGCCCTTCCGCGGCGGCGCCGTGGCAGGAAACGCAGAGCTCGAACACCTGCGCGCCGACCTCCCGCATGTCGCCTTCGGCCTGCGCGGGGGCCTGGGCGAAAACCAGGGCGGCAAGGGCGCAGGCGAGCACGAAGGCGATGCGAAGCAGGCGACTCGGGGCGCGCTTCGGAGCGCGGTTTTGCAAGGCGCGTGCGGCGGGCGATGTGGCGAAGTTCACGAGTGCTCTCTTCTGCTGATGTTGGCGACGGCGTTCTGTTGGGGGCGATGTTGTGTGTTGGTGTCGGTGTTCGGTTGGCGGCGGCGTTCGATAGGGACGCCCTATCCGTTGGTCAGTCACCCGCCGGGCCACCCGCCTGCACGGGCATTGTGGAACCTGGGCGGGCTTTCGTCAATAGCAGGGGCGCCACCGGTGGGAAGCCCGCACATAGCGCCCTGCCCTGCCCCCGCCCCGTCGATGCGGGCGGCCATGCGAGGCGGGGGGCGAGGCGGAAGGGCCGGCCCCATCGGTCACGATCCGCCTGGATTCAGTGGATAGAGCACCAGGTACAGCAGGATGCCCGTCAGCGAAACATAGAGCCAGACGGGCCAGACGATGCGGGCCAGGCGGCGGTGCCGCTCCAGCCGGCCCGAAAGGCCCAGGTAAATCAGCGTCAGCGCGAGCAGGGGGATGCAGGTGGCGGGAATCACGTGGCTGACCAGCAAAACGCGGTACAGCGTGAGCGCGATGCCGACGCCGCCGAAGGCAGTGTGCTCGAAGTCGCGCGCCGCCTTGTGCACCACGTAGAGCACCAGGAACAGGCTGCTGACGGCGAAGGCCGAGAGCATCAGCCGCTTGTGCAGATCCTGCGCGCCGCGGCGCACCGCGATGCGCCCTGCTACCAGCAGCGATGCGGCGACGCCGTTCAGGCAGGCGTTCACCGCCGGGAGCAGCGGCAACAGCGAGGAGAGGTCCATCCCCTTACCACGCCCCCGGCAGGGTGGGCAGGGTGTTCGGAAAAACGAGCCGGTCCACAATCAGCGCCGCGTACAACAGGAACAGGTAGGCCAGGGAGACCACGAACACCCGGCGCGCCTCCGCTTCGCCGCCCCGTTTCAACAGGCGCCACTGGCTTTCCAGGAACCAGGCGCCCAGCAGCAGGGCGACGAGGCCGTAAGCGGGCCCCACCCAGCCGAGCAGCGTGGGCGCCAGGCTGAGCGGCACGAGCAGGGCGGTGTAGAGCAGCATCTGGAGGCAGGTGCGCCGCACGCCCGCCACCAGCGGCAGCACCGGGATGCCCGCGTCTGCATATTCGCCCTGGCGAAACAGCGCAATCGCGTACACGTGCGGCGGCTGCCACAGGAACACGATGGAAAACAGCACCAGGCCCGGCAGGCCCACCGCGCCGTTCACCGCGGCGTCTGCGATCAGCGGGGCGGCCGCGCCCGCGGCGCCGCCGATCAGCGCGCTCTGCGGCGTGCGCGGCTTGAGCCATATCGTATAGACGAACACGTAAAACAGGATGGAGGCCGCCGAGATCAGCGCCGCCACGGCGCCGCCCACCTGGTACAGGAGCGCGGTGGAAAGGACCGAAAGCAGGGCGCCGAAGGCCAGCGCGGCGCCCGGGTGAAGGCGCCCGGCGGGCAGCGGCCTTTCGCGGGTGCGCTCCATCAATTTATCGCGCTCGCGTTCCACGTACATGTTGAGCACGCCGGCCGCGGCGGCGGCCAGGGCGATGCCGACCATCACCAGGGCGAATGCGCCCGGGGGCGGCGGGCGGTTCACCATCAGCAGCGTCGTGAAGGCGGTGAACAGCACCAGCAACAGCACGCGGGGCTTGGTGAGCTCAAACAAGGCGATGGCCTGTTCGCCGAGTGCGCGCACGGCGTTTGCGTTTGCGCGCTTTGCAAAAGACGACATTCGGGAATTCGCCTCCGGGCTGGGAAGGGCGGCGAGCAGGCCGCTTTGCGGGCAACGCCGCCCGGCATGATAGACCTTTGAGGCGCAAATTGTCCATATAGGCCGCGCCGCCGGGGATGCGATACGGCCAAGCAATCGCTAAACCCTGCCGGGCAAACGAGGGGCAGGCCCTGTGTCGTCCTTGTGTCGTCCTGAAGTGGGGCCGGTCGCCGCTTGGGGCGACCGACCGTATCGACGCCCGCTGCGGGCTGTCGTATCGGCCACGTAGAAACCAGGGCGTTTTGCACGGCTGAAGCGGCTCGCCGCCAGGCCGGATCCCGTGAGAGGAACGGGCTGTCGTATCGGCCACGTACGGCGACGCGCCGCTCGGCAGCCCCACATGACTGCAACGCTTTGGACAGGAAGACCAGTCATGAAGGCGCCTCGCTTCCAGTTGCAAAAGATCCGCTCAGGGCTGGGCCGCCGCGCGCAGGGCATCGGCGATGCGCTGCTCGGCAGGCTCGCGGCGCTTCCGCTGAAGTGGCTCGCGGCGACCTGGACGATTCGCTTCGAAGGCGACGACCCCTTCGCCGCCTGCGCGGCGACGGGGCAGCCCGTGATCCTGGCCGCCTGGCATCGCAACCTGTTTGCCGCGGTCGGCGTGATGCGCGGGCGCGGCCTGGTGATTCCGGTCAGCCGCAGCCGCGACGGCGACCGCATCGCCGCGGTGCTGCACCACTCGGGCTTCGGTCCGAGCTTGCGCGGCTCCAGCTCGAGAGGCGCAGGCACGCTGCTGCGCAGCATGATCCGCATCGTGCAACAGGGGCAGCCGCTGGGCATTTTGCCCGACGGTCCGCGCGGCCCAGCGGGCGAAGCCAAGCCGGGCGTGGTGGCGCTGGCGCGCGCCACCGGGGCGAAAATTTACCCGGTGCGTTTTCGCGCATCGCGCGCCTGGGAATTTTCGAGCTGGGACCGCACCGTGCTGCCCCGCCCTTTTGCAAAGGTGAGCTGTTGTTACGAAGCGCCGCTGGAGGTATCGAGAGACGCGGACGCAGCGGCGCTTGAGGCGGCGCGCCGCGAACTCGAAGCGGCGCTTGGAACGTGACCAAGCCTCCCCCTGCCCGGCCTCGCGGCCGGCGCCTGACTTGCCAATTGACGTTACCGGCCATGCAGTCACAAACCGCTCCGGCACAGCCCCATGGTCCGATCGTCAAGCCAAAGCCCCGCGAATTCAACGTCATCGTACAGGCAGCGGGCGGCGCATTCCGTTGGTAAATCAAGTCCGCGGGCGCAAAGCGTGACTAAGCCTCCGCCTGCCCAGCCTCGCGACCGGCATTGATCCGGCGTTGCACCCAGCCCCCGATGTCCGGGTGCTCCGTCAGGCCCGCCTGCGTGAGGCGCGCCGCGGCGATGTCATGCACTTCGCGCACGCTGCCTGCCTTGAGGGCGCGCGCTGCATCCGCCGCCACGCTCTCCCGGTCCAGCGCGCGCACGATTTCCCGCACCACCGGCACGCTGCTCGCCACCACCGACAGTTCCGAAAGGCCCATGCCCACCAGGATCGGCACGGCCAGCGGGCTGCCGGCCATTTCGCCGCACAGCGAAACCGGAATCTGCGCGCGTTCGGCGGCGCGCACGCTGCGCTCGATCAGGGCCAGCACCGCGGGGTGCAGCGGGTTGTAGAGGTGCGCCACCCGCTCGTTGCCGCGGTCCACGGCCAGCGTGTACTGCGTGAGGTCGTTGGTGCCGATGGAGAAAAAGTCGCACTCGCGCGCCAGCACGTCTGCAACGACGGCCGCCGAGGGCACCTCGATCATCACGCCGAGCGGGAGCTGCGGCTCGAAGTCCACGCCGCGCCGCGCGAGTTCCTCGCACACGCGCGAGCGGATCTCGCGCACCCGGCGGATTTCTTCGACGGTGGAGACCATCGGGATCAAAATGCGCAGCTTGCCGAACACGCCGGCGCGCAAAATGGCGCGAAGCTGCGTGCGCAAACTCTCCTGGTGGTCGAGCGAGAGTCGGATGGAGCGCCAGCCGAGCTGCGGGTTCTGCTCGTCCCCGAAGTCCAGGCCCGGGATCGCCTTGTCTCCGCCCAGGTCGAGCGTGCGAATCGTCACCGGGTTCGGGGCCATGGCCTTGGCCACCGCCTCGTAGAGCTGGTACTGCTCGTCTTCGCTGGGGAAACCCCTGTGCACCAGGGCGGGCAACTCGGTGCGGAACAGGCCCACGCCTTCCGCGCCGTGGCGCCGCGCGAAAATCAGGTCGGAGAGCAGGCCCATGTTGGCCGTGAGCTGCACCCGAAAGCCGTCCAGGGTTTCGGCCGGCAGGCCGGCCTGCTCGTCCAGGTGCGCCATGGCCAGCACTTCGCGCTGCTGCGCACGCTGGTACTCGGCGTGCAGCTTTTCGTCCGGCGAGAGAATCACCTTGCCGGTTTCACCGTCCACGATGATCTGCTCGCCGGCGCGCGCGGCGTCGAGAATGCCGGGCACGCCGGTGACCGCGGGGATTTCCAGCGCGCGGGCGAAGATGGCGCCGTGCGAGGTGGCGCCGCCGTGCTCCGAAAGGATGGCCGCGGTCTTTTCCGATTCCAGCGTGGCGAAGTGCGCCGGCGAGAGGTTCGACGCCAGCAGCACCGCGTTTGCGGGCAGGGGCTCGCCGCCGTGACGGATGCCGAGCATGCGCGACACCAGGCGCTGCCCGACATCTTCCACGTCGATGCCGCGCTCGCGGAAGTAGGAATCTTCAATGGCGGCGAACATGCGCGCGTATTCGTCCAGCACCCGGCGCACGGCGGAGAGCGCGTTGCCGTGCTCGCGCGTTTCGTTTTCGATCTTCGCCATGAAGCCCTTGTCTTCCAGTATCTGAATGTGCGCGTTGAAAATCGCGGCGAAGTCCGGGCCGAAGCGATCGCCCACGTCGATGCGCAGGTCGTGCAGCTCTTTCAGCGCGCCTTCGACGGCGCGGTGCAATACGGCGAGTTCGTCTTCGATCTTTTCTTGCGGCGTGTATTGCACGCGCTCGAGGTCCACGCCGTCGCCCAGAAAGTGCACCACGCCGATCGCGATGCCGCGCGAGGTGGGCGCGCCCGTAAAGTGCAGGTTGCGTTCCTGGCGCGGCTTTTCGTCTTCCGGTTCCGCCAGCGGCACGCCTGCGCGCCCGAGTTGTTCGAGCAGGCCCTGCGTGTCGGCCTGGCCGCCGGAGATGAAGGCGAGCAACTGGGCGTTCAGCACCACCGGCGAAATCAGCCGCACGCAGCGCTCCAGCAAGTCGAGGTCGTCCGGGGAGAAGTCGCGCTCCTTGACGGTCTGCACCACCAGCACGCCGATGGTCCGGACCGAGAGTCCGCCCACGCCGGAGAGGGTGAGCGGCGCCGCCACCAGGGTGGCGAACTTGTCTTCGCCGCTCTCGGGGAAGTAGCGGTAGGCCTCGTGCTCGCGCGCCCGGCGAAAGGCCATGGTCTTGCCCTCGCGGGCGACCAGGCCCACCAGGCCCTCTCCCATCGCCAGGCGGATCTTGCCGACGGCGCCGGAGGCCAGGCCGCGGGTGGCGGCCAGACGCAGGTGTTTCAAGTCGGGCTCGACCAGGTACACCGAGCACGCTTCGGCGTCCAGGCGGCCCGCCACCAGCTCGACGACGTTGCCGAGGGTTTCGACCAGGTCGTGAGAGCGCGAAACCACCTCGGCGACATCGGCAAAGAGAGAATCCCTGTCCGGAATAACCAGCCTCCTCCGGAGCGGGGTCGCTCCGTTTTGGGAGGATACAGGAGCCGGACCGGCAGTCCACGCGCAGCCGGACGCCCGCCATGCAGGCCGAACCTTTTCGCACGCGCAGCCGTCACAAGCGGGTGACGCGTGAAAGGGCGCGCGGCCGCCCGCCGCCCCGGGCGGGGCGGCGCCGTCCGCGAGACGCCCGGGCAATTCGCACGGGCCGCCGCGCCCGGCAGCCGGAACCATGCGCCGTGAGCCCGGCGCTGCGTACACTTACGTACAAGTGAGGCGGCGGCGGTCGGCCCCGGCTTCGGTCGTGACCATCGACCATGGAGTTGGCAGAGGATATTCGGGTGGTCTGCGGTCGATACGGGCGACCGTCCCGGGCGGCGGCTGGCCCCGACCTGGAGCGAGACCTTCGCATTTTCACTTCGTGCAAGGGCGCCGGGGCGATACGGTCGGTGGCGAAAGGCAGCGGTCGGCCACAATTCAGGACGACACGGATTTGCTAGCTTCACGCTTCCCGCTGGAGGAAATGTGCGCCGCGCATTCATGATTTCAGGCGGCCTGCTGCTGCTCCTGGTGCTCGCGACGGTGGCGGGTGTCACCATCGCACACCGCCTGGCGCCGGAACGCCTGCAAGCGCGAGTCGAAGCCCGGCTTTCCCGGGTGGCGGGCGCCGAGGTGCAGATCGGCGAACTGGAGCTGGCCTGGGCCTGGCCGCCTCCCTGGATCCGCGTGCAGATCGAGCGGATGCGCGCCGTGCGCAGCGATGTCGGCAGCGCCGAGCTGGGCGCAGTACAGATAGACCTGAATCCCCTGTTCCTGATCTTCGGTCACGTGAACATCCGGCGTCTCGAGGTGCTGGGCGAACGGGTGGTGCTGCATGCCGCGCCCGGCGCGACGTCTGTAGAGGCGGATGTTCACGGCGCGACACAAGTGGATGTGAATGCGCCGCCCGAGGAGATGAGCGCGCCACAGGTGGGGCCGGATGCGACGAAGTTGGATGTGGATGCGCCGCCGACGGAAACGAATGCGTCCGGCGCCTCACCGACGGATATACCCGGCGCGCCTCCCGCGCAGTTGGATGCATCCGGCTCACCGACCGCGCAGCAAGCGGACGCTGCAGAAGGCGCTGCGCCTGCGGGTCTCGGCGGACGCATCCAGGCTGCAGCCGCTCTTGGCGAACTGCTGCGCGAGACCCCCTGCCCCGTACAGCGTCTGGACTTTTCCGAAATCGACATCTGGCGCGAGACGGAGCGCGGCGCGGAGTTGCTGATAGAAAATTTGCGCGGCGAGTTTTCCTGCCTGACGTTCGGTTTGCGGGGCGGGCGGCTGCGAACATCCGGCGCCCTCGCGCTCGGCGAAGCACAGACGCAGGACTTCACGCTGGAAGTGCGCGCGCGCGGCGGCGAAGCCTCTGCGTCGCTTAGCGCGGACGACATCGCACTCGGCCCGCTCGGGGCCCTGCTGAAAACGCCCACTGATCTTTCGGGCGCGCTCTCGCTGAACGCGCACTGGCGCGCGCCCCGGAACGGCCCGCAAACCGTGCGGCTGGAATTCGAAGGCGAGCAGGTGCGGGGAACATTCGGGGGCGGATTGAAGAGCGCGCCGCACCGCATCGACCTCCCGGCGCCCAGCGTGCGGCTGCTGGCGCACGCCACGCCCGGGCGGCTCACGCTCGACGCCCTGGAAGTGCAGGACGGCGGCATCGTGCTGCATGCAGGCGGAAACCTGGCGTTGCCTTTCACAGAGGCCGCGCCGGCGGAAGTCGAGCTGCGCACCAGCGACCTTTCGCTGGCGGAACTGCGGCGCCTGCTCGCGCAATTGCCAGCGGGCGTGCGCCGGGTCGGCGAGGTGGTGCTGCGACGCGTCGAAGCGGGCGTGCTGCGTCGCCTGCTGGTGCGCATCGAGAGCAGCGCCGATGGGCTGATCGACATGGCCGCACGCGGGCCGCTGCTGCGTCCCGGAGAAATCACGGTGGAGGCCGGCATCGAAGAGGCGCATTACCGTAGCCGTGCGGGCAACCTGGTTTCGGAAATCACGGGCGAGGTACATTATGACGGGGAGCGCATCGCGTTCAAAGATTTCGGCGCCGAGCTGGGCGGGAGCAGACTCGGCCGGCTCGATCTCACGCTCGCCGGCCTGCCGCGGCTGACGAAGCTCGGCGACCTGCGTTGCGAAGCCACCCGGCGCGTCACGGCCATGCCCGGCATCGCGGCCTTTCGCGAGTGGAGGGAATCGCGCAGGCCGCCGGACGCGCCGACGAGCCAGGCGGAGTTTCAGCTCGACCTGGAGTTCTTGAAACACCCAATGCTGCTGTGCAGCGCGCGCGAGGTGGTGATGACGCTGCGCGCGCTGCCGGGCGGCCTGCCGCAGTTTGAAGGCAGCGATCTCACGGGCACGGCGTTCACGGTGGAGCGCGCCGTGTGGGCGGGCTTGCCGGTGGAACTGACCGGGGGTTTTGGCTACCACGAGTCGGGGGAGCGCTGGGTGCGGCTGGATGCGCGCATCACCGCGCCGCCGGCCCCCGGCGCCTCCACCCGTGACAGGGCCTTTTCCGCGCACGAAGATTTCTGGGGCAACGGGCGCTTCGTGTATCTGGCCGAGACCCTGGGCGGCTGGAAGCTGGAAAACGCGAGCGGCGTGATTCACGCGCGCGGCACGCGGCTGCAGCTCGACGACGTGACGCTGCGGCTGCTTCCCGGCGGCGTGGTCAGCGGCGGCGTTACGATGGACTTCGGCAAGGAAGGCGACCCGGAATACGCAGCCGACATGCAGTTCGCGGGCGTTCCGCTGCTCGACCTGTGGCACGCGGCGGGCCTGGAACGGGGCCTGCTCTCGGGCCGGCTGTACGGCGCAGTGGTGATCGAAGGCCCGCTTTTGAACGGCCGGGGCGTGCTGGAACAGGCGAACGGCGCGGTCAGTTTCAGCGCGCGCAGCGGCGAAGTGCATCGCAAGGTACCGCTGATGTTCGCGATTGCGCTGGCGGGCAGCCGCTTCAACCCCTTCGGCGAACGCGACCGCATCGCCTACGACGCCATCGACATCGCGGGCGCGCTGAACGCCGGCCTGCTCGAGGTGAACAACGCCACGCTGCAATCGGCGCGGCTGCGCGTGGCCGGCGACGGCAGCACCGACTTCGGCGACGACGGAAAACTCGAGGCCGTGGTGGGACTGTTTTTCTTTCCGCAACTGGACAGGCTGATCAACCGGATTCCGGTGGTGAACCGCGTGGTGCTGGGCGACAACGAAAACCTGGTGGGCGCCTACTTTTCCGTCGGTGGTTCGCTCACCCGGCCCTCGGCGGAGCTGATCCCCGTGAAGAGCCTGGTGCAGAGCCCCGCGGGCGCTCTCTTCGACCTGCCCGGGCGCGTGATGGGGGCGATACGCTCGGTACAATCGATGCTGCTGCCCGGCTCGCGCGCACGGGAACGAGAGCGGGAACGGGAACAGAAACCGGAGCAGAAACAGCAGCAGGAGCCCGCGCCGTGAAACCGCGCCGCCCGAAAGACAAGTTGCTCGCGCGCCGCGAGGCCGCGGCCCAGGTGCGCCGTGCGCAAAGGCGCGGCGCGCGCGTGGTGTTCACCAGCGGCTGCTTCGACCTGCTGCACCCGGGACACCTGCGCAGCCTGCGTGAGGCGCGCGGCTTCGGCGACCTGTTGATAGTGGCCGTCAACGACGATGCGGGCGTGCGCCGCCTGAAGGGAACAGGCCGACCCCTGCTGCCGGCCCGCGCACGGGCGGAAATGCTGGCAAACCTGGAATGCGTCGATTATGTGCTGGTGTTTTCCGGCAAGACGCCGCGCGCGGTGCTGGCCGCGCTGCGCCCTGACGTGTACGCCAAGGGGGGAGACTGGCCGCTCAAAGTGCTGCGGGAGCAGGATGTTCCAGCCTCGCTGGCGGACACGCTGGAGATACGCCGGCTGCGCCAGGTACCGGGCTGGCGCAGCAGCGCCCTGGTGCGGCGCATCCGCGCAGGCCGACGTAAATAAGGCGGAACCTGCTACACTCCGGTTAAGCGCCCGGGATTCGCCCCGAAGGAACTCGATGCCCGACTTCAACTTTCAACCGCTCTTCGAACTCGCCCCGGAAGACACGCTCTGGCGCAAGCTCGAGGCCGCCGATGGGCTGGTGCGCGTGGAACAGGCCGGCGCGCTGGAGCTGCTGCGCATCGAACCTGAGGCGCTGCGTCTGCTGGCGGCCGAAGCGGTGCGCGATGTTTCGCACCTGTTCCGGCGCGGGCACCTTGCAGGGCTGGCGAAAATTCTGAAGGACCCGGAAGCCTCGGAGAACGACCGCTTCGTGGCGCTGGAAATGCTGAAGAACGCCAACATCTCCGCGGGCATGGTGCTGCCGAGTTGCCAGGACACCGGCACCGCCATTGTCATCGGCAAAAAGGGCGAGCGGGTGTTCACCGGCGCCGACGACGAAGAGGCGCTTTCGCGCGGCATCTTCGACGCCTTCGCCGCAAACAACCTGCGCTACTCGCAAATGGCGCCGCTCGACGTCTATGAAGAACAGAACACCGGCACCAACCTGCCGGCCCAGGTGGAGATCAGCGCCGTGCCCGGGGACAGCTACGAGCTGCTCTTCATCACCAAGGGGGGCGGCTCGGCGAACAAGAGCTTTCTGTATCAGCAGACCCGCGCCATTCTCGACCCGAAGCGCCTGCACGACTTTCTGGACGAGCGCATCCGCAGCCTGGGCACGGCGGCCTGTCCGCCCTACCACCTGGTCGTGGTGATCGGGGGGCTCTCGGCAGAGCACACCATGAAGACCGTGAAGCTGGCCAGCACGCGCTACCTGGACGGGCTGCCGACCTCGGGCAATGCGCTGGGGCGCGCTTTCCGGGACCCGGAGCTGGAAGAGCAGGTGTTCAAGATGACCCAGACCATGGGCATCGGCGCGCAGTTCGGCGGCAAGTACTTCTGCCACGATGTGCGGGTGATACGCCTGCCCCGGCACGGCGCCTCCCTGCCCGTCGGCATCGGCGTTTCCTGTTCCGCAGACCGCCAGGCGCTGGCGAAGATTACGCGCGAGGGAGTCTTCCTGGAACAACTGGAAAACGACCCGGCGCAGTTTCTGCCGGGGCCGGACGAGGGCGAGCAGGGTATTCCCGGCGAGGTGGTGCAGGTGGACCTGGACCGGCCCATGGACGACATCCGCGCGCAGCTCAGCCGCCATCCCATCAAGACGCGGCTTTCGCTCTCCGGCACGCTGGTGGTGGCGCGCGACATCGCCCACGCCAGGCTCCGGGAACGCCTGGAGACGGGCAAGGGCCTGCCGGATTACTTCAAGGACCACCCCGTGTACTACGCGGGGCCCGCCAAGACGCCGGACAACATGCCCTCAGGCTCTTTCGGGCCGACCACGGCAGGGCGCATGGACGCCTACGTGCCCGAGTTCATGCAGCACGGCGGCAGCCTGGTGACGCTCGCCAAGGGCAACCGCTCCCGACAGGTGACCGAAGCGTGCCGGGAATACGGCGGCTTCTACCTCGGCTCGATCGGCGGGCCGGCCGCCATCCTGGCGCAGAACTGCATCCGCAAGGTGGAGGTGCTCGACTACCCGGAACTCGGCATGGAGGCCGTGTGGAAGATCGAGGTGGAGAACTTCCCCGCCTTCATCGTGGTGGACGACAAGGGGAACGATTTTTTCAGCGCGCTTTAAATCGGGGAAGCGCACCTTGGCAGTGCGCCGGCTTATCGAAAAACGGACCGGGTCGCCGCAGATGGGAATGGCGGGCGACACCCGGAACAGGCGGCGGTCGGCCGTATCGGCTGCGGTCGGCTTACCAACGGAAGTGTTCGCCGGCTGCCCGCGACCGTATCGGCCACGAACAAATATGATTTTCGGGACTTGATTATTTGATTTAATCAGGGATAATGTATGCCGGGGTGATCAGACATGGGGACACATAAGCAGGAAGACCTCGCCTTTTCCGCGGCCGATGCGGCGGAGGCGGCCAGCGAGACGGGCGACACGGGCGGCAAGCCGCGCGCGGCGGCGCCGGGCAAGGCCCCGGCCAGGCCGGGCGACAAGAAGACCACCCGGCGCAAGGCGCCGCGCGCCCGGGTGGACGCCAAGGAACTCGCCCGGGGCCAGCGCGACATCTCCATCTCGGAGTTCTTCGCCAAGAACCGGCACCTGCTCGGCTTCGACAACCCCTCCAAGGCGCTGCTCACCACGGTCAAGGAGGGCGTGGACAATGCGCTCGACGCCTGCGAAGAGGCGGGCATCCTGCCGGACATCCGCATCGAAATTCACCAGGTCAGCGAGACGCGCTTTCGCGTCTGCATCGAGGACAACGGCCCGGGCATCGTGAAGGCGCAGGTTCCGAAGATTTTCGGTCGCCTTTTGTACGGCTCGAAGTTTCACCGCCTGCGCCAGAGCCGCGGGCAGCAGGGCATCGGCATCAGCGCGGCGGGCATGTACGGCCTGCTGACCACCGGCAAGGCGATCCGCATCCGCACCCGGACCGGCAAGAAAAAGCCCGCCCACGAGTTCGAGCTGGTGATCGACACCCGCGCCAACGAGCCGAAGGTGAAGAAGGATCAGGAGATCGACTGGGAAAAGGAACACGGCACCCGCGTCGAAATTGAACTGGAGGGCGCGTACCGGGGCGGGCAGCACTCGGTGGACGCCTACATCCGCCAGATTTCGCTGGCCAACCCGCACGCGCGCATCGACTACCTGCCGCCGAACCCGGAAAAAACGGACGGCGTCATTGAATTTCCGCGCGTCAGCAAGGAGCTGCCGCCGGAGACGGCCGAGATCAAGCCCCACCCCTACGGGGTGGAACTGGGCGTGCTGATGCAGATGTTTCGCGACACGAAGTCGCGCAACCTGCGCGGCTGTTTGCAGGCGGACTTCTCGCGCGTTTCGGGGCGCAGCGCCGACCAGATCTGCGAGCTCGCCCGGGTCAAGGGCAATCGCCGCCCGTCGGAAGTGAGCCGGGACGAAGCCGAACGCATCCACTTCGCCATCCAGAAGACGAAGCTGATGGCGCCGCCGATGGACTGCATCGCGCCGATCGGCGAAGCCCTGCTGGAGCGGGCGCTGAAGGCCGAGGTGAACGCGGACTTCGTGGTGACGGTGACCCGCAAGCCCACCGTGTACCGGGGCAACCCCTTCGTGGTGGAGGTGGGCATCGCCTACGGCGGCGACCTGTCTGCGGAAGAACCGATTGCGATGTTTCGCTTCGCCAACCGGGTGCCGCTGCAGTACCAGCAGGGCGCCTGCGCCGTCACCAAGGCCGTGACCGGAATCGACTGGCGCTCCTACCAGTTGCAGCACCCGCGCGGCGCGCTGCCGATCGGGCCGATGGTGGTGATGGTGCACATCGCCTCGGTGTGGGTGCCCTTCACCTCGGAAAGCAAGGAGGCCATCGCCCACTACCCGGAGATACTCAAGGAGATGCGGCTGGCTCTGCAGGACTGCGGGCGCCGGGTCGCGACGCACATACGCAAGCGGCGCCGCGCGGCGGACGAGGCGAAGAAGCGCGCGTATATCGAGAAATACATTCCGCAGGTCGCCATCGGCCTGCAGGAGATTCTGGGGCTGGACGATCAGAAACGCGACACGGTGGTCGCCAACCTGACACACGCGCTCGAGAAGAGCCGGAAGCTGTAGGAGCACACAACATGGCGGCGCGCAAAAAGAGCGGGGGTGCGAAGGGCGGCCCGGGCGGCGGCGGGAGCGGAAGCGCGGCGGGCGACGCCGGCGGGAGCGCGGGTGCGGCGAACAGGCGCGGCGGCAAGGGGTCGGCGGCCGGCGCAAACGGCAGTGCGGGCGGCGGCGGCAAGGGCGCGGCGGGCAAGCGGCTGGCCGCCGCCAAGGCGCAGAGCCGGAAGATGGACGCGGTGACGGTGCAGGCCATCGAGGACACGGCCCGCGGCGTCCTTTCGAAAATCGAGCGCAAGCGAAGCCCCGATCTCAGCTTTCCGATCCGCTCGCTGGGCAATGTCTCCTACTCGCAGAAAAAGGGCTATTTCGAAATCGGCGCCCAGAAGAAGCAGCGCACGCTCACGGTCAACACCGTCAAGAACTTCGCGCAGACCCTGCGCATGATGGGCCTCTCCAAGGAGCTGGTGGAGACCAACGACTTCGCCACCAAGCGCGACGCCTACTACCAGAGCAAGAACTGGGACGAGGCGCGCTTCAACGAGCAGAGCGAGAGCGACGCGGTGATGGACGACATCGAGGCGATGTTCTCGGTGGACAAGGTTTCCCGGGAGCAACTGCGCTTCATCCCGGACGAGGCCTCCAACGGCTCCGTGGCCGGGCGCCTGGTGGTGCTGGACCCGGACCGGGACAGCGGCGAAGTGGTGCGCATCGACTGCACCGGCTTCGGCTCGGGGGCCTACGCCATCCCCTCTTCGGTGGAGCCGCTCAGCTTCGAAACCGATGCGAAGTTCATCCTGTGCGTGGAGACCGGCGGCGTGTTTCAGCGACTCCAGAGCCACAAGTTCTGGCAGAGCGCCGACTGCATCCTGGTCTCCATGGGCGGCGTGCCCTCGCGCGCCTGTCGCCGCTTCGTGCGCAAGCTCTCCGACGAGTGCAAGTTGCCTGTGTATGCATTCGTGGAC
Source organism: uncultured Spirochaetales bacterium (assembly GCA_964550095.1). Lineage (GTDB taxonomy): Bacteria > Myxococcota_A > UBA9160 > UBA9160 > UBA6930 > JAHRAN01. The sequence goes on from CAZJXU010000220.1 coordinate 14,202, forward strand.
TGCGACCCCTACGGCATCTCCAACATCTACCGCACTTTAAAGGTGGGCTCGGGCAACGCCGCGCATCTTTCGCGTTTTTTCTGCGTGCCGAATGCGCGCTTTCTGGGCGTTACGCCGCAGGACATCCGGGACTACGAGCTGCCCACGCACCCGCTGCTGGACGTGGACATCAAGCGCGCGCGCGACGCCCTCAAAAACGATCCCTTCTTTCGCGCCCACAAGGCCTGGCAGAAGGCGCTCGCCGATCTTTTAAAAATGGGGGTGCGCGCAGAGCAGCAGGCGCTGGCCAAGTGGGGCCTCAACTACGTCATCGAGGAATACCTGCCGGCGAAGCTCTCTAATCCTGGGCGCTTTTTGCCCTGAAAGCGCGCGTGACTTATTAACAGGCCGGGCGATGCGCCGGGCGGACTGCGTTTCCGAATGCCGGCGGGCCGGGCTATGCTGGAGCGCGCCCGAGAAGCCGCGGGCGGCGGCGGGTTTCCGCCACGCAACAAACACGAGGAAAAAACACCATGGATCTGAAAGGCAAGGCGGCCATCGTAACCGGCGCCGGCACCGGCGTCGGTCGCAGCACGGCGCTCGCGCTGGCAGAGCAGGGCTGCGACGTCATCGTCAACTACAGCCGCTCGCAGCAGGCCGCAGAGCAGGTGGCCAAGGATGCGCGCGCTCTCGGGGTCAAGGCCCTGGCCGTCCAGGCCGACGTGGCCGACGACGACGCCTGCCGAAAGCTGGTCGATGCGGCGACCAAAGCCTTCGGCCGACTCGACGTGCTGGTGAACAACGCCGGCACGACTTCCTTCATTCCGCACGCCGACCTCGCCTCCGTCGGAGACGAGACCTGGGAGAGCATCATGGGCGTCAACCTGAAGGGCCCCTTCCAGTGCACGCGCGCCGCATTGGATGCGCTGAAAGCGGACGGCGGCGGCCACGTGGTGATGGTGTCCAGCGTGGCGGGCGTGTATGCGACGGGCAGCTCGATACCCTACTGCGCTTCGAAGGCCGCGCTCAACAACCTCACCGTGGCGCTGGCCCGGGTGCTCGGCCCGGAAGTGCAGGTGAACGCGATCTGCCCCGGCTTCATCGACGGCGACTGGCTGAAGCGGGGCTTCGGCGACGCCTACCCCGCCATCATGAAGAGCTACCAGGAGCGCGCCCTGCTGGGCCGCGTGTGCAACCCGGAGGAAGTGAGCGCGGCGATACTCTCGCTGCTGCAGGGCAGCGCGCTCTTGACCGGCGAAATCATCGTGCTGGACGGCGGCGCGGGCAAAGCCTACTGAGCGGGCGCCGCGTTCAGGCACCCAGGCGGTCGCGCAACACCTCGCCCTCTTTCATCACCAGGCGCACCCCTTCCCGCAGGCAGGAAATATCGGCGGAGGGGTCGCCTTCCACCACCAGCAGGTCCGCGAGGCGGCCGGGCGCGATGCAGCCGAGCTCGTCGCCGCGCCCCATCAGCTCGGCGCCGTTCCTGGTGGCCCAGCGCAGAACATCCAGCGCGGGGATGCCGATTTTCACGTAGAGCTCCATTTCCGAGACGTAGTCGCCGTGCGGCATCATCGGAAAGCCGTAGTCGTCGCCCAGCACCATGCGCACGCCCTCCTGGCGCAGACGGGGCAGCATGGAGCATGTGTACTCGTAATCCTCGCGCACGCCGCGCAGGCGCATTTCGGTTTCATGCCGGGTCTCGGGGAAGCCGTCGTTGATGGGGAAGGGCCCCATGTTGTAATCCCAGCTCTCGGCGAAGGAGAGCAGGCGCTCGCTCCACAGCATGCTCGGCGCCACCGTCGCATCTGCCGCCAGCACCGCGTCGATGCCCTCCTGGTCGATGCGATCGGCGTGGTCGATGATGTTGACGCCCGCGCGCGCACACTCGATCACGCCGATGCGCGAGGGGCAGTGGGCGCGCACCATCTTGCCGCGATCGCGGGCGACGCTCACCACGGCCTCGAGTTCTTCGGCGGTCAGGTAGTTGATGTCGCGCGTGGCCTCGGTGCCGTGTCCGGGCGCAATGGAGAGCTTCACCACGTCGGCGCCGCGGCCGAGTTCTTCGCGGGTTGCAAAGCGGAATTCCTCGGCGCCGTTCAGGCGGCGGATCAGGCCGTGCGAGCCGGGCTCCATGTACCAGCTTCGGTTGAGGCCGTCCGCCGCATCGCCGGGCGTCACGAACTCCCGCGTGCAGGCCAGCATGCGCGGCCCCTCCACCACGCCGATCAGGATCGCCTCCTTGAGCGCCACGTCCAGCCCTGCCGGGTTGCTGGAGCCTATTATGCCGGTGACGCCGCAGTCGAGAGCGATGCGCGCATTGCGCGTCGCCAGCATGCCCATGTAGGGCGGTGAGGCGTCGAGGCCGAGCACGGGCGGCATCATGCCGCTGGAAGGCACGGGGCCAAAACCGGTGTGGAAGTGGCACTGGAACATGCCCGGCATCAGCGTTTTGCCTTCGAGGGCGATGCTGCGCACGGGCGCGCCTTCCGGAAGCCGGGGCGGAGGGCCTGCTTCGGCGTGGGTGATGCGACCCTCCGCAACCACGACGCTGACGTCCTCTTGCGCCGGGTGTTCGCCGTCCAGCAGACGGGCGCCTGTGAAAACGATGTGCTCGGCCATGACAACCTCCTGCAATGTGCTCGTGACTGCTCGCGCCGGGGCACCCGAAGATAACGAAATTTGCGCGGCCTGTGCGACGGGCCGAGCGCTTTGCTCTCTATCCCGGGGCGCCTGTATCGTCCTGAATCAGGGCCGGCCGCTGCCTTTCGCGGGCGTCATGCCTATTCCGGGGCGCCCTCCCGGCAGGCGGCGCAGTGGCCGTATAGCTCGTGCCGGTGGCGAAGCAGGCGAAAGCCGTAGCGCTTCACGATGCGCTCCTGGGCGTCTTCGATCATGGCGCATTCGAACTCGACGATCTTGCCGCAGCGCACGCACACCAGGTGATCGTGGTGCTGGTGCTTGACCTCGTAGCAGGCGGAATCGCCGTCGAAGTGGTGCGCATCGGCCAGGCCGGCATCGCACAGTATCTTCATGGTGCGGTAGATGGTCGTGTAGCCGATCTTCGGATAGCGCTCGCGCACGCGCTGCAGCAGCGCTTCGGCGGTGATGTGGCCCGAGGTGTTCAGAAACACGTCGAGAATCACCTCGCGCTGGCGGGTGCGCTTCAGCCTGTGCTCGTCCAGGTAGGCGTTCAGCGCCTTGTGTTCGGCTTCGTTGGACATCAATGGGGCTCCGCCGGCAGCCTAACAAAGGCCCGTGGGCTTATCAAAAAACATTCCGGGCGCCCGGAGGCGCCTTTGGACCATGGAGGCAAAACCGAAGATGGCGAGCGGCGGCGGTTGGCGACATGAGTCGCCGCAGCCGCGGGCGGGGCCGGCAGGCCAGGGCCACGAATTCCCAGGGAGTGGTTTCACGCGGGCGCCGCGTGAATCGGGCGGGCGCCGCTGCGCTACAACCACACACTCATGTCCCGACACGCCCAGGCAACCAACCCTCTTTCTGCAGTCGCCTCCATGCAATGTGAATATGACGGTCCGGAAACATCGACTTCTTTCGCTGGCTCCACTGATGCATCAGGCGTGTTGCCTCGTCTGAATTTTTCGCTTTCGGTTCCTCGTAGGTCGCAAGCCAATGCACGCTGGAAATTAATTCCATGCTGTAGGGAGTCTCGAAGCCCATGATCAGCCTGCCCACTCGGTCGAGACGTTTCAATGATTCCTCTTGATCCTTCAAGAAGGAACTAGCTGTCTCGACTGCGCCGGGAAGCAAATCAATTGCCAAGGAGGGATCTTGACCCTCACCCAGCCCTGTGATGTAGTGCCCTTCGAGCACCTCCAGCACCTTATTGAGGTTGGGCGCATAAGGGCCATATTTGTGTTTTGCAAAGTCCAATTTCAAATTTTCGCCCGCCTCTTGCAGAAAGTAGGCAATCTTCTGAATCTCGAGCAGTGTTTTGGAATAATCCAGCTCAGAGTATTGATCGATGAGCTTGATGAAAAGCGCTCGCGCCGAGGTCATCCTGGGCTTCATGGTTCGAACGAGCATCTCCCGGGTGCTCGGGGGCGCCTGCGGACCATAAAGCAGAACCCGAACGTGGCCCGACAGCCCTTCAAAGGCTCGCTCAATCATCGGTCGAACATCGTTCCAATCCAGTCCGCCCAAGCCACTCCCCAAGGCAGGTATGGCAATGGATTGGATTTTATGCCGCTCCACTTCCTGGATCAGAGCTTTCAGCCCTGACTCAATGTCTTCAATCCTGGACTTCTCCCTCCAGTGTCGCTTCGTAGGGAAGTTGATGATGTACTGGGGATCCATCGCGGCACTGAGCTTGAAGACAAACATCTTGCCCGGCCTGACTTCGTTGTTTCGGCAGGACTTCTGGTATGCCTTGTAATTCTCGGGAAAGGCTCTCTTGAACTGCAACGAGATGCCCTTGCCCATGTAACCCTTGCAATTCACCGGGTTGACCAGGGCTTCCACATCCGTGCGCTGCAGCAAGTTTCCCTGCACATGTTCAAGCATCGGATCGGTCTCCTTGGGCCTTTCAATCACAGTACCATTCACGCTTGACCGCAACAGGTTTTTTGAGATTTTCGCCATGCCCCTCGAATATGGCCTCTACACGCCGTATTGCGACATGATTCACGACCCCTATGCTGCCAACCAGGGACCAATCACAGAATCGGTGAACCAGAAATTCCGCCTGTTTTCTGCGCTTTCGATCCGGATTACTCGGCGAATCGGACCACTGTTTCGCAAACACGGACTCCCAATCGATGCTCTCCAGACAATCCAGTTCATGAAACCAATTGGTAATTTCTGGAATACTATGGCCATCGGTAAACACGAATTTTGCCCCGCTGTCCCTGACATTTTTCACGTCAGACACAATATAGATCAGAGGCTCCTGGCCTTCTGTGTATGTTTCCAGACTTCCTGTTCCGGGTTTATTGTGGAAACTCCACCATTTTCAAGAACCAGCAACATCGGTGAACGATACCCGAAATAAAACGAAACGTAATCTCGAATAGTCCCACCGGCGCCAACTTCCACCGGCTTTATCCCTCGCCTTGACTGTATGACTTCACTATGGATCGGCCTGTATATCAAGCCGTCTTCCGGGACGCGACTTGGTGCGTGAATGCCACCCCGTTTCAGGTAAACGTGAAGGTTGTCAATATGCACAAGACGATAAATGTGCGTCGGTTCAGGTGTCGTTGCCGTCTTCATTCACTTTCATCCTCGCCCTGAAAAACGCTTCCAGGCAGCGTAATCGCACCCGATCCCCACCCCCACTCAGCTCCCCCGCCCGAAGCGTGGCGTCAGCCAGTCAACGAGCGCCCGGTTCACTTCTTCCGGCTTTTCCTGCTGGGTCCAGTGTCCGCAGGCGTCGATGTCCACCCGCACAAGATCGCTGCAGCGCTCAGGCATGCCGTCGGCCAATGCGGGCGGCAGCGCCATGTCCCAGGCGGCGGTGATCTGCAAACAGGGCAGGTCGATGTTCCGGATTCCGAGCTCCGGCAGCAGTTCCTGGTTGCGGTCGATGTTGCGGTACCAGTTGATCGGGCCGGCAAAGCCGCTGCGGGTGAAGGCGTCCACGTACACCTGCAAGTCCTCCGCAGAGAGCAAGGCTTCGCCGAAGTTTTCCAGTTCGGGAAGGCGCCGGAAGGGGTTGGCGTCGATGCCTTCTGCCGGGCGCACGGCATCCGGCGGACCGGCGGCGCCGCGCATCAGCTTTTCAAACATCAGCGCGGTTTGCGCTTCCAGCACGCGCTCCGCCACGCCCGGCTGCTGGAACCACAGTATGTAGTGCTTTTCCGGGTCGGGGAAGGCCTGGCCGAGCACATCGGTCCCCGGGAAGGCGAGGTAGGGCGTGTTCACACCGACGATGCCGAGGCAGCGCTCCGGGTAGCAAAAGGGCATCGCCCAGGCGACGAAGCCGCCCCAGTCGTGCCCGACGAAGACGGCCTTTTCGACCTCGAGCGCATCGAGCATTTGTGCGAGGTCGGTGCAAAGATGCCGCAGGTGATACGCCTCGATTTCGCGGGGCGCGTCGCTGCCGCCGTAGCCGCGCTGGTTCGGCGCAGCCACGCGGAAGCCGGCGCGGACCAGCGCGGGAAACTGGTGACGCTAGGAATACGCGAGTTCCGGGAAGCCGTGGCACAGCACCACCAGCGGCCCTTGGCCGGCTTCGAACACTTCGAGGCGAAGCCCGGAGGCGAGTTGCAAGGTGCGCGCGTCGGGGAAACTTTCCGGCATGGCGTCAGGCCGAGAGGTCCAGCGGCTCGCCGACGAATTTCCTGCATACCGCCAGATTGGCGGCGAAGCTGGGCCGCGAGGTGACGTGCGTGAACAGCGCGCTTAGCGCCGGCCAGCGCGCCGCGTCGATGGGGCCCGCCAGCATGGTCGCCTGGGTCAGCACGGCGCCCAGCGCCAGATCCGCGATGGAAAGCGCATCGCCGCAAAACCACTCACGTCCGTCGGCCTGGCTCTCCAGGTAGTCGAAGACAGGGGGCAGGTCTTCGTTCCACGCCTCTTTTGCGGCGGAGAGGTCGGGTTCCTTCTGCTGAAAGCGCGCGAACATGATCGAGCGAAACAGCTTGGCGCCGCAGCGCAGCGCGAGTTCGGTGTCGCAGTATTCTTCGAGCCATACCGCCCGCGCGTATTCGAAGGGCTCGGCGGGGTACAGCGCAGGCTCGGGGTGAAGGCGCTCGATGTAGGCGCAAATGGCCGATGAGTCAGGGATGGTACCTGCCATGCCCGACGCGCCTATTGCGCGGTTGCGCAGCACCGGAATGCGACGCGCGGGGCTGAACTCGGCGAACCAGTCCGGCATGGGGAGAATGCTGACCGGGTCCTGCTCGAAGGGCACGCCCTTTTCGCGCATGAAGGCTTCGGCCTTGCGCACAAAGGGCGAGAGATGCGCGCCGTACAGCAGCAAGTCCGGCGCGTCCGCTGATGCATCCGGCGCTGCATTCGTCGATGCGCCCGACGTTGCATCCGGAGTTGCACCCGGCGACGCGCCCGCCTTGCCTGCCGATGCGCCCTGCGCGGGGTTGTTTCCTGTCATCCGTTTTCCTCCTGCTGCGTGCGTTTCACGCGTGTGCGCCCGGCGCGCTTTGCGAAGGCCGAGCATACACCAGCTCGGGGCGACGCCGCATGCCCTGTCGGGAGACGCGGGGCCGGCCAGCGCGGACGGCCTCCGCTGTGCCATACTGCCGGCGCGCCCGACCCTCACCGGTCGCCGGCGGCGCCATCACCACCGGCGGCGCCCCATTACTACCGGCCGGCGGCGGCGGCGCGCCGCCAACGGACAACCCGCCCCCACCCACCAACAACCCGGAGAACCGGATGATCGACCTGTACACCGCATCAACCCCGAACGGCTGGAAGGCTTCCGTCACCCTGGAAGAACTCGGGCTGCCTTACGAAACGCACGCGGTCAACCTGCAGCGCGGCGACCAGAAGCAGGAGAGCTTCCTGGCCATCAACCCCAACGGCCGCATCCCCGCCATCGTGGACCGCGCCGAAAACAACCTGCCGGTTTTCGAATCGGGCGCCATCATGATTTACCTGGCGGAAAAGTGCGGTCGCCTGCTGCCCGGCGCCCGTGCGCCGCGCGCCCGCGTGCTTTCCTGGCTGAACTTTCAGATGGGCGGCATCGGCCCGATGATGGGCCAGGCCAATGTCTTCTACCGCTACTTCCCCGAAAAAATCCAGCCGGTGATCGACCGCTACCAGAACGAATCGCGACGCCTGTTCGAGGTGGTGGACCGGGGGCTGCGGGAAAGCGAGTGGCTGGGCGGCGCGGAGTTTTCCATCGCCGACATCGCCAACTGGTGCTGGATCCGCACGCACAAGTGGTCGGGGGTTTCAATCGAGGGCCTCACGCATCTCAGCCGCTGGAACGACGCCATGTACCAGCGCCCGGCCTGCCTGCGGGGCATCGCCGTGCCGGAAAAACTCCCCAGCCTGGGCAAGGACGAGGCGGGAACCAGAGCCTTCGTGGAAAACGCGCAGAAAATCCTGCAACGCTGAGTGCGGGGAGGACGAGGCGGGAACCAGGGCCTTCGTGGAGAACGCGCAGAAAATCCTGCAACGCTGAGTACAGAGAGGGGCGGGGGGAGCCGGGCATGGGCCGCACCCGCCCGGCGCAAACGAAACCACCCGACCCCGCATCCGGCGCAACACGAAACCGCCGACCCCGCCACCGAACACGAAGCCGCCCACCCCCGCACC
>CAZJXU010000221.1:0-1591 GCA_964550095.1 uncultured Spirochaetales bacterium
CGCTGTCCCGAGGCGCGCGCGTTGCGCACCGACAGGCGCTTCTGCCAGACCCTTTCCTCGCGCCTGCAGGCGGTTTTCAGGCAGGGCTTTTTGCGCGCGGAGTCGGCCGGGCCGGGCGCCGCCTGGCTCAGCGAACCCGTCCCCGCGGCGCCGCCCGAAGCGGTCTTCGAGCGCTTGCGGGGCAGGGTGGCCGAAGCGACCGGTCTGCCGCTCGTGGTCGGCGCCGCCCCGGTCAAGTTCCTCGCCAAGGTCGCCGCCGAGCAGCAGGGCACGCCGGGCTTTTGCTGCATCCGGGCCGGCGCCATGCGCGACTTCCTGGCGCCCTTGCCCGTCGCCCGTCTGCCCGGCGTCGGCCCGCGCACCGAAGCCACCTTGCAGACACTGGGCGCCCACTGCGGGTCCGACCTTTTGCGCATCGGCCGTCGCCCTCTGGAGGAAGCCCTGGGCAACCACGGGGTGATCATTTTGGACTACGCCGAGGGACGCGACCCCAGCTCGGTGCGCCGGGCGCGCTCGCCGGGCAGCTTTTCCCAGGAGACCACCCTGGATGCGCCGGAGCGCGACCTCGGCGCGCTGGCGCTGCAGCTTCGCCCGCTGGCCGAAGCGCTGGAGCGCACACTGCAGCGCGAACGGTGCCTGGCGCGCCGGCTGGTGCTCAAGCTGCGTTATGCAGACGACCCGGCGCCGATTACCCGCAGCCGCACCACGCTTCGTCCGCTGAACCGCGCCGGCGACATTCACGACATGGCGGTGCTGCTGCTCGAACGCACCCAGGCGGGTTCGCGCTTGGTGCGCGGCCTGGGCCTCTCGGCGCAGGGTCTCTTGCACCGCGCCCCGGGAGAGCCCGGCCAGCCGGAGCTGTTCTGAACGGGGCCAGGGCGGGCGCAGGCAGGGAAGGGTGAAGAGAGCTAAATTTGTTCCACGGAGGCCGGAAGGAGGACATTTCCAATGGGTGTTTACAGCCGCTTGAAGGGGTGGTTCGCAGGGCATATAGAGACGGCCATGAGAAAGGCAAAGTCGGAAAGGGGCTCTGCCACCGGGATGGGGAATCCGGATTATTCATCGCTCCGGGTTGTCAGCGGCCACTACATCGAAAGAGACGTGCATGCTCTTATTGACGAGATCAATCAAGCAGGCGGCCTCGCGGCATGGAGTAAAGGCAAAACGGAATCATCCGATTCATCCGAGAGTGCTTCGGGCAAACCCCGCCGGTCTTCGAAAGAGTCGGAGTAAACGAACAAGCCACACGGAAAGGCAGGGCCGCGGGCGGGGTGGCAGGCACGTTCGCGGATGGGGGAGTCCGCCGGCCCTTCTTTTGGTAAGGCGGGCAGTACTTGAACTCCGCCGCTTCCAGTGTCAGCTTTCAGGAATGCCCGACTTTCACCAGGGCGGCGTGATCACCACGCTGCAACGCCTCGGCCGCCGCGAGCTGCGGACGCTGGAGGACGAACTGCGCCGCTTTTCCGATGCGCGCCCGATCGCCCTGGTGCTCCCCTGCCTGTATTCCGAGCTGCACGACGTCGCGCTGAAAGGCATCATCGACCGCCTCGAAGGCGTGGACTATCTGGCCCAGGTGGTGGTGTCGGTGGAC
>CAZJXU010000222.1:0-11740 GCA_964550095.1 uncultured Spirochaetales bacterium
CTTGGTATGAGCCAGACCGTTTACTACCGGGTCAGCGCCATCAACTCTGCGGGCACGGGCATGGCCTCGGGCACGGCGAACGCGACGACGGATGCGCCCACGGCGCCGGGCAAGCCGACCGGATTGACTGCTACGGGTGGCGCCGGCTGGGTTTCTCTCCGTTGGACGGCGCCTGAAGATGATGGCGGCTCCGGCATTACCTCCTACGAGGTTCAGCGGTCGACAAACGGCTCTACGGGTTGGACAGACGCAGGGTCAGCGTCTTTGGATTCCACTAACCATACGGACTTTGGCCGATCAGCACGTCAGATCTATTATTACCGGGTCAAGGCAGTCAACGGAGTTGGGACGAGCGGCTACTCGAACACGGCCTCCGCAACAACCCTGGCTGCGGTGGCGCCGGGTGCCCCGCGAAACCTGAGTGCAACGGGTGGAAACGGACAAATTTCGCTGACCTGGACATCTCCACAGAGTCACGGCGGCACCTCGATTACGGGCTACAGAATTGAAAGCCACCCGGGAGTTTGTGGCAGTAACGGAACATTCAGTGTTCTGGTTTCGAGGCAGTCGAGCACTTCTTATCCCCACAGCGGTTTGTCAAGAAATATAACGCGTTGTTACCGGGTCAAGGCAATCAACTTGGCAGGGACAAGTGTGGCGTCGAACCAGGATGACGCGACGACTTGGACTGTTCCGGGCGCCCCGTCCGGTTTGAGTGCAGCAGGAAGCTTCGGACAGATTACGCTCACCTGGAGGGTGCCTTCGGAGACCGGCGGCGCATCCATCGCGGGCTACAAAATCGAACGGTCCGCAAACGGCAGCACGGGTTGGACACCTCTCGTGGTGAATACGGGCAACACGACGACTTATGACCACACCGGTCTTGGTGTGAGCCAGACCCTTTACTACCGGGTCAGCGCCATCACCTCCGTGGGTACGGGTGCGGCTTCGGGAACCGCGAACGCGACGACAAGTCCCGCCAGGGTGCCGAGTGCGCCGCGCCACTTGGGGGCGACCGCCAGCGCCGGGAAAATCACACTGACCTGGACGGTGCCTGCAGATAACGGCGGCTCCGGCATTACATCCTACCAGATCGACCGATGGTCCAACTCCGGTTGGGTGTACTGGGCTGCGCAGTCTTCGAGTTCTACTACCTATACAGATTACAACCTGTCGGCGGGCCGACTGTATTATTACCGGGTTAAGGCAGTCAGCGGGGCTGGGGCGGGTTCGTATTCAAATACGGCGAACGCGACGCTCCCGGCTGCAACGGCGCCGAGCGCACCGCGCAGCCTGAGTGCAACGGGCGAAAATGGACGAATCTCGCTGACCTGGACAGCACCCCTGAATCACGGCGGTGCCACGATTACGGGCTACAGGGTTGAAAGCCACCTGGGCGCCTGTGGCGGTAACAGAACCTTCGGCTTCATTACGACCCGACCGGGCAATTCCTACTCGCACGAGCAGACAGGTCTGTCGAGAAACGTAACGCGTTGCTACCGGGTCAAGGCAACCAACTCGGCAGGCACAAGCGTGGAGTCGAATCAGGATGACGCGACGACCTGGACTTTCCCCGGCGCCCCGACCGGTTTGAACGCAGCAGGCAGCTTTAGGCTGATTACGCTCACCTGGAGTGCGCCTTCGGACACCGGAGGCTCCTCCATCACGGGCTACCGCATTGAATATTCCGCAAACGGCAGCACGGGCTGGGTGGTTCACGTGGCGAATACGGGCAACACGACGACTTATGAGCACACCGGCCTTGGTGTGAGCCAGACCCTTTACTACCGGGTCAGCGCCATCAACGCCGTGGGGAGAGGCGCGGTTTCGGGTGTGGAGAACGCAACGACAAGCCCCGCCAGGGCCCCGGACGCCCCGCGCAGCTTGGAGTTGACACCCGGCGCGGGTCAGATATCGCTGAGTTGGAATGCGCCTGCAGATGATGGCGGCTCCAGCATTACATCCTACCGGATTGATCGGTGGGCTAGCTCTACGGGTTGGAGGTACATAACATCAGCGTCTTCGAATTCGACCACCTATACGAATTACAACCTGTTGGCAGGCCAGCTTTACTATTACCGGATCAAGGCAGTCAACAGGATTGGGGCGAGCGGCTATTCGAACACGGCCCACGCAAGGGCCCTGGCTGCTGCGGCGCCGAGCGCCCCGCGCAGCTTGAGTGCAACGGGTGGAAACGGACATATCTCGTTGACCTGGACAGCACCCCTGAATCACGGCGGCACCGCCATTACAGGCTACAGGATTGAAAGCCACCTGGGCGCCTGTGTCAGTAACGGAACATTCAGTGTTCTGGTTTCGAGGCAGTCGGCCGCTTCTTATCGCCACACACCTTTGTCAAGAAACATAACGCGGTGTTACCGGATCAAAGCAATGAACTCGGCAGGGACAGGCGTGGAGTCGAACCAGGATTATGCGACGACCTGGACTGTCCCGGGCGCCCCGTCCGGTTTGGCTGCAGCAGGCAGCTTCAGACAGATTACGCTCACTTGGAATGCGCCTTCGGTCACCGGCGGCGCCACCATCACGGGCTACAAAATCGAACGGTCCGCAAACGGCAGCACGGGCTGGACGCCTCTCGTGGCGAATACGGGCAACGCGAACACGACATACCCGCACACCGGCCTTGGCGTGAGCCAGACCCTTTACTACCGGGTCAGCGCCATCACCTCCGTGGGCACGGGCGCGACTTCGGGCGTGACGAGCGGAACGACAAGTCCCGCCAGGGCTCCGGATGCCCCGCGCTACTTGGGAGCGTCGCCCGCCGCCGGAAAAATTACACTGACCTGGACGGCGCCTGCAGATAACGGCGGCTCCGGCATTACATCCTACCGGATCGAGCGGTGGTCTGGATCTGCTTGGGTGTACTGGGCTGCAAGGTCTTCGAGTTCTACCGCTTACACAGATTATAACCTGCTGGCGGGCCGGCGTTATCATTACCGGGTCAATGCGGTCAACGGGGCCGGGGCGGGCTCGTATTCATCGGCAAACGCAACAACCTTGGCCGCGGTGGCGCCGACAGCACCGCGCAGTTTGAGTGCAACGGGTGGAAACGGACGAATCTCGTTGACTTGGGTAGCGCCCCTGAATCACGGAGGCGCCGTGATTACGAGCTACAGGGTTGAAAGCCACCTGGGTGCCTGTGGCAGTAACAGGACATTTGCTTTGATTGCGACCCGATCGGGCAATTATTACTCACACGTACAGTCAGGCTTGTCAAGAAACACAACGCGTTGCTACCGGGTCAAGGCAACCAGCTCGGCAGGAACAAGTGTGGAGTCGAGTCCGGCTGACGCGACGACATGGACAGTACCGGGCACACCGACCGGTTTGGCTGCAACGCATCTTTCCGGGCAAATGACCCTGCGCTGGACGACCCCCGGAGATACAGGCGGAACCCCGATCACCGGTTATCGCATTGAGGTGTCCACCATAACGACCATTTGGGGAACCCATACGTCAGCGTGGACAAACCTGGTAGCTCGCACGACGGGCTCCAGTTACACGTACAATTACACCCATCTTTCGTATGCCACTCCCAGGTACCGGATATACGCGATCAACGCGGCAGGCGAGAGCCCGGTATCGGGCTTGGTGACGGCGATGTTTCTGTCCCTTCCGGGCGTGCCGACAGGTTTGACTGCGACGCCCCGCGCCAGGGAGATCAAACTGGCATGGACTGCGCCTGCCTCAAGCGGAAGCTCGTCGATTACCGGCTACAAGATTGAAAGCCACACGGGATCTTGCGGAACCGGCACATTCAGTGTCTTGAGATCGAGGAACTCAGGCGTCACGTATACGCACAGCGGCCTGTCCATCGGCGCAACGCGTTGCTACCGGGTCAGTGCGATTACAAATGTTGGAACCGGCGACCCCTCGAGTTCGGCAGGCGCGACTACGGTGCTGACAGTGCCGGACGCACCGACCGGTTTCACGGCAACCCCCGGCGCCAACAGGGTTACGCTGCGCTGGACGGCGCCCGCGTATAATGGCGGCACTGCGATTACCGGCTATCGCATTGAATTCTCTGATTACGGATCCAACGGTGGTCGTGATGCCGGTGATCGTGATGGCAGATTTGGGTGGTGTTGTGTTCCCCCTATTTCCTATCCTATTCCCCCCGCGCGGGTATGGACGACGGTGACAACCGTCACGGGTAGCACAACCAGCTACACGCATACCACCGGTTTGTCCGCCGGATCGAGGTATGGCTACCGGATATATGCGATCAACTCGGTGGGTAACAGCCTCGCGGCGTATTCGAGCATAATCAGCCTGCCGACGGTGCCCGGAAAGCCCACCAACTTGAGGGCAACTGCCAGCGCCGGACAAATCACGCTGACCTGGACAGCGCCTTCAAGCAACGGCGGTAGCGCAATTACCGGCTATCGCATTGAGTCTTCTTCCATTGTTTGGTATTACACCTCTCCATGGACGACCTTGATAGCACGTAGGACGACTACCAGCTACCCTCACACCGGTTTGTCTGCCGGCGTGACTTGGCAATACCGGGTATATGCCATCAACGCGGTGGGTGAAAGCCTGGTGTCGAATACGGCGAGTGCGTATGTGCGGTCCGGATCAAGTTCATCGTCGCGCAGTTCGAGATCGAGGGCTTCGGCCCCGCCGCCGAGAACCAGCATCTCGCAGGCGGTGCTGCCGGACGCCCCCTCTGCCCTGACTGCAACGGGCGGCGCCCGAAAGATTACGCTGAGCTGGACCGCACCCGGGGGTGAGGGCGGCTCGGGCATCACCGGCTACCGGATTCGACGCTCGCCGGACGGCGCTTCGAACTGGACGATCCTGGAACGTCAGACAGAGGCGACGGCAACCACCTACACGGACAGCGGGCTTCCGCCGGGCAGCACATTTTACTACGGGGTTGCTGCGATCAGCGCGGCGGGGCGGGGCCCCTGGTCGGATACGTTGGGTACGGTGCCGGTGGAGCCGCCCGGTGCGCCTTCTGTTCTGACTGCAACAAGCGGCGTGGGGCAGGTTGCGCTGAATTGGACGGTGCCCGCGGAAGACGGCGGCGCTGCGATTACCGGCTACCGGGTCCAGCGTTCCGATACCGGCCTTGAAGGAAGCTGGACAGTCCGGGCGGAGGATACGCGGGAGACGGATACCAGCTACACGGACAGCGGCTTGGCTTCGGGACGCACCTTCCATTACCGGGTCGCCGCGATCAATTCAGCGGGGCGAGGCGTCTGGTCGGATTCGGTGCGTGGGGTTTCGACGCTTTCGCCGGAAGAGATACTGTCTTCCCGGGGGACGCTGCGCGGCTTCGGCGGCTCTCACGCCGGCAACACCCTGTCCAGCCTGGCAGGGCGTCTCAGCAGGTCTGCCCTGGGCATGCAGAGCCGTCGCGCCATTATCGGCGGGCAGGATATGTCCGCCCTGGCTTCCTTCGGGAAGGACGACGAGGAAGGCCGCACCGACGCGAAGCAGGCGATGGAAAGCGTGATGGGCTTGCTGGGGGTTCGCCTGCCGGAAGCCGGTAAACTGGCCCAGGGGCTTGCTGCGCCGGGCGCGGCTTCCCCTGCCGCCGGTTTCGAGATGGGCGTGCTGCCGGCAGACGAATCGACGCATGCGAAGCATGTTCTGGGAATCGACAGCGACCGTGAAGGTGCGTTCCTGGACGAGGGCCTGACCGTGCGTTCCCGCACCACGAATGAGCTGATTGCCGGGAGTTCTTTTGAATTCCCCGTGGCCGGGAACGGTCTTGTGGACGAAGCGGACCAGGCGAAGGGCGGCTGGACCATCTGGGGCAAGGCTGCGCTCAGCGAGTTCGACGGAGAGGATTCGCAGGGCTCAAACCAGGAGACGCTCTCGGCCTACATGGGCATGGATTTCCAGGGGAGCGGCAACTGGCTGATGGGTGTCGCGGTCGGCACCAGCGCCAACGACTCCGTGGGTTCCGACGAATGGAAGCTCCAGCTGGCGAGCCTTACGCAGTACGCGCAGTGGTCTCCGACGCAGAAGTTCCGCACGTGGGGTCTGTACAGCATGGGCCGGGGTGACGCAGACCTGGCCATGACGGGCGGCGGTGAACTCGGGACGGAGCTCGAAACGCGCATGGCCGCCTTCGGCATAGAGAGCGCGCTGTACCAGCGGGGCGGTTCGGAGATTTCCGTGAAGGGTGATGCCTACATGGTGAGTTCCGTTATGGGAGCGACGGAGGCTTCGCCGGAGATCAGGGCCGACGAGCACCGCGTGCGCCTGGTGGTCGAGGGTGAGCACGGCCTGAACGAGGGCGGCAAGACCCCGGCGCAGATCAGCCTGGGTCTCGCCGCGCGCATGGACGGCAGCGATATCGAGGAAAGCTCCCACCTGGAGGTCGGCGCGGGCTTTGAAGTCAGCCGTACCTCACTCGGCCTGCACTTCGGGGCGGACGGGCGTTTCCTGGTGGCGCACAGCGAGCAGGATTACCAGGAGTCGGGCGCCAGCCTCACTGCGCGCTTCGACCCGGGCGTGCGGGGCGACGGCATCAGCCTGGAGCTGGAGTCGAACTGGGGCGCTTCTGCCAGCCGGGCGGATGAGTTCTGGAGCGACAGGAGGATGCGGGTGCGCCGCGGCGGCCTCTCGAATGCCCGGCACAGCAGCCTGGATGTGGAGTTGGCCTACGGCGCCGATTGGCTCAGCAAGCGCCTCCGGCTGGAGCCCTTTGGCGAGTTCGGCTTTGACGATGCGGCGCTTGAAGGTGTCCGCTTCGGGGCCCGCATCGATGTCGGCGACATGGGCGTGCTGAACGGCCACGGCCCGCTGCTGGACAACATGCAGATAGAGTTCTTCAGCGAGCGGGAGAACCTGCGCAGCGAAGACCCCGAGCACCGCTTCGGCATCGAGGTCGAGATTGATTTCTGAGTGACTTCGCAGGAGCGCCACATCCGAAAGCACAGCGGACTTCCTTCGCCGTCTGCCGGAGGCCACACCTGTCCCCGTGAGGGCGAACACAGGTGGTTTGCGGCTCGGAGAGTCAGCGCTACGTAACAACGGTGAAGCGACAAAGGAGGCGCGTGATGAGCGGAATCGATGCGTTCCGGGAAGAGATGCGAGGCTGGCTGGTGGAGAACTGCCCCGAGAGCATTCGGGGCCTGCGCGGCGGCGAGGCCGGCGAGGCATGGGGCGGGCGCAAGTGGCGGCCTGCTCACCCGGACCAGCGCACCTGGCTCGCGCGCGCGGCGGAAAGGGGGCTGACGGCGCCCACCTGGCCGAAGGCCTACGGCGGCGGTGGGCTCTCCAAAGAAGAGAACAAGGCGCTGCTGGCCCTCACGCGGGAGCTCAAAATCCCCGCGCCCCTGGTGGGCTTCGGCCTCACCATGATCGGCCCGGTGCTTTTGCAATACGGCACGGAGCAGCAGAAGCAGGAGCACCTGCCCAAAATCGTGCGCGGCGAAATTCGCTGGTGCCAGGGCTACTCGGAACCCGGCGCGGGCAGCGATCTCGCCGGCCTGCAATGCCGCGCTGTGCCGGACGGCGACGACTACGTCATCAACGGCTCCAAAATCTGGACCTCCTACGCGGACCAGTCCGACTGGATTTTCTGCCTGGTGCGCACCGATCCCCAGGTGAAAAAGCACGAAGGCATCACCTTCATCCTGGTCGATATGGACCAGCCCGGCGTCAGCGTGCGGCCCATTCAACTGATCTCCGGCTACTCGCCGTTTTGCGAGACCTTTTTCGATGATGCGCGCGCTTCCCGCAGCAATGTGGTGCACGAGGTGAACGCGGGCTGGACGGTGGCCAAGGCGCTGCTGGGGCACGAGCGCACCATGATCGCCGATACCTTCGGCGTCGGCGGACGGGGCAGGGCGAAGATCGCCGATATGGCGCGTCCTTACCTTGATGGCGTTGCAGGCGGCGCCGTCGATGTCGGCGGCGGGGCCGGCGATGCGCAGGGTGTTCTCAAGGACGCCGTGCTGCGCGACGAGATTGCGGCGCATGAGATCAACGCACGCGCCTTCGGCCTGACCGTGCAGCGCAGCCGGGATGCAGCGAAGGCGGGGCAGCAGCCGGGGCCGGAGAGTTCTCTTTTCAAGGTGTATGGCACGGAGCTCAACATGGCCCGCCACGAGCTTTTGGTGCGCATCATGGGGCCGCAGGCGCTGGGCTGGGAGGGCGAAGGTTTCGAGCCGGACGAGCTGGAACTGACGCGTGCCTGGCTGCGCTCGCGCGGCAATTCCATCGAGGGCGGCACATCCGAGATACAGCGCAACATCATCGCCAAGCGCGTGCTGGGTTTGCCGGACTGAACGCGGGCGGCTGCGCCTCCGGTTTCAACGACGGACCCTCAGCGACGGACGGGAGTTTTCACCATGGAACTGGTACGAAACGAAGATCAGGAGTTCATTGCGCGCACGGCTGCGGACTTCGTGCGGGAGAAGTCTCCCGTGGAGCGGGTGCGCGCGCTGCGGGATGCGAACGACGAGATCGGCTTTTCCCGTGCGTTGTGGAAGGAGATGGCGGCGCTCGGCTGGACCGGCATGATCATCCCGGAACGCATGGGCGGCGCCGGGCTGGGCTTTTCGGAGCTGACTCCCGTGCTCGAAGAACTCGGCCGCAGCCTGGCCCCCGAGCCCTTTCTTTCCACGGTGCTGCTGGGCGGGCAGGCGCTCCTGCTTTCCGGAGTGGAGGCGCAGGCAGAAGCCTGGCTGCCCAAAGTCTGCTCCGGCGATGCGGTGCTGGCCCTCGCTTTCCAGGAACGCCGCAGCCGTTACGCGCTGGCACACTGCGAAACCACCGCGCACAAAAAGGACGGCGGCTACGTGCTGGAAGGGGAAAAGGTGCAGGTGCTGGACGGCATGGCCGCCGACGCCTTCGTGGTGTCTGCCCGCAGCGAAGAAGGGCTCGCGCTGTTCCTGCTGCCGAAGCAGGCCGAGGGCATTGCGCTGACCCGCCAGCACCGGCTCGATTCGCGCGGCGCGGCGCTGTTGCGCCTCGAGGGCGTGCGCGCCCCCGAAACTGCGCTGCTGGCGCCGCCGGGCGAGGGCGAGGCGCTGCTTTCGCGCGTGGTGGACCTGGCCTGCATCGGGCTGTGCGCCGAGATGCTGGGCGGCATGCAGCAGGCCTTCCAGCTCGGCATCGAGCACCTGAAAACGCGCAAGCAGTTCGATGTTCCGATCGGGAGTTTCCAGGCGCTGAAGCACCGCGCTGCCGACCTGTTCATCGAAATAGAGTTGTGCAAGTCGCTGGTTCTGGCAGCGGCGCGCGCGGCGGACGCCGGGGCGGAGGGTTTGCCGGCGCTGGTTTCCGCCGCCAAGGCCAAGTGTTCGGACACCTTTGTGCTGGCCGGCAACGAGGGCGTGCAGTGGTTCGGCGGTGTGGGCATGACCGACGAGTACGACATCGGCCTGTACCTGAAGCGTGCCCGCGCCGCAGAGCTCACCTTCGGCGATGCCGCGCACCACAGGGGCCGCTGGGCCGCGCTCGCCGGTTACTAGGCCGGGCGCTGCACCTTGCCCGCCCTCCCGATGGATGCAGCCGCGCGGCTGCTGGCCGCCTGCCGGGGCGAGCCGGTGGACCGCCCCCCGGTGTGGCTGATGCGCCAGGCCGGGCGCTACCTGCCGGAGTACCGTGCATTGCGCGGCACGCGCCCCTTCCTGGAAGTGTGCGCGGATGTCGATGCGGCCGTGGAAATTTCATTGCAGCCCCTGCATCTTGTGGGCAGCGAAGCGGTGGTGTTTTTCAGCGACATTTTCGTGCCCGTGGTTGGCATGGGCGTGGGGCTGGAGTTTAGCCCCGGCCCGAAGCCTGCAGCTCCGCTGCGGCGCATGGCGGAGGTCGAGGCCATGCGCGCCGGCGACCCGCGCGAAACGGCGCCCTTTGTTTTTGAAATTCTCCGGCGCTTGCGCCGCGAACTCGAGCCGCAGAAGATCCCGCTGATCGGTTTCGCCGGCGCGCCCTACACGCTGGCCGCCTACCTGGTGCAAGGCGGTGGCGACCCCACCCGTCGCTACCCCCGGCTGGTGCAGATGCTGCGCGAAGCGCCGCGCGTTTTTGGCGCGTTGATGGAGCGCCTCGCGGAAATGACCATCGCCTACCTGGAGGCGCAGGTGGAGGCAGGGGCCCAGGTGTTGCAGCTCTTCGATACCTGGGCGGGCGCGCTGAGCGAGGCTGACTACCGGGCGCACGTGCTGCCGGTCAACCGCGCCATTGCAGGCGCGCTGCACGGGCGCGCGCCCCTGATTTTGTACGTGAACGAGGCGGGGCACTTGCTGGACGCCATGCTGGATGTCGGCGCGGATGTCATTTCGGTGGGCGCATCGGTGGATTTTGCACAGGCGGCAAAGCGGGCAGGCAAGCGGGCTTCGCTGCAGGGCAACCTGGCGCCAGAGGAACTGGCAGAGCCCCGTGAGCACATTGCCAAGCGGGTTCAGGAGCTGGCGCGCGCGGGCCGGGCGGCGCGCGGACACATCCTCAACCTGGGGCACGGCTGCCTTCCCGAGACGCCGGTTGCCGGTGTGCGCGCTTTCACCGATGCGGCACGGGAACTGGCGCCGATATGAGCGCGGAAGTGGACGCGGTTGTCGTCGGCGCCGGCGTGAGCGGGCTGGGCGCCGGTGTGCGCGCCTTCACCGATGCGGCACGGGAACTCACGCCGATATGAGCGCGGAAGCGGACGCGGTTGTCGTCGGCGCCGGTGTCAGCGGACTTGGCGCCGCACACGCGCTGCGCGCACGCGGCCATCGCGTGCTGCTGCTGGAAGCGGGGCCGCGCGTCGGCGGCGTCATGCAAAGCGAAGTTTGCGAGGGCTTCCTTTGCGAGCACGGCCCGAACACCTTTCGCATCGACGCAGAGTTCGCCGCGCTTTTGCGCAGCACGGGGCTGGATGTTTCGTTGCAGCGCGCGGCGCCGCAGAGCAACGAGCGCTACCTGCTGACGGAACGCGGTCTTGAGAGCGTTCCGCTCGGCCCGCTTGCGCTGTTCGCCGGCCCGCTGCTGAGCGGAGCGGGAAAAAGGCGCCTGCTGCGCGAGCCCTTCGTCCGGCGCGGCGCCGTGTCGTCGGAAGAAAGCGTGGCGGAGTTCATCTCGCGCCGCTTCGGCGACGAAGTGCTGGAGCGCCTGGTGGCGCCTTTCCTGGTCGGGGTCTATGCCGGAGATGTGCACCGGCTCGGCGCCGAAGCGGTGTTTCCCGCCCTGGTGGAATACGAACGGCGCGCAGGCAGCGTCACGCGGGGCGCGCTTTTGGCCGCGCTCGCGGGTCTTGGCCGGCGAGGCGCCGCCGCGTTTGCGGGCCTTGGTCGGCGGGGCGCTGCGCGTGTGGACCTGCTCCGGCGTGGCGCCGCACGTACGGGCTTGCGCAGACCCGGCGCCGCACGCGGCCTGCCCGGCAGCTTTTCCTTCGCGGGCGGCATCGGCGCGTTGGCCGAAGCGCTGGCCGCTGCGCTCGGCCCGGACGCAGTGCGACTTGAAACGCCGCTGCGCGCACTGGAACCGTGCGCGGACGGGGCCTTTCGTTTGCAGCTCGAGGGCGAAGTGTTGCGCAGCCGCCGGGTGGTGCTCGCGCTTCCGGCCGTACGCTGCGCAGAACTGTTGCGTCCCGCCTTTCCGGGAGCAGCCCGGCTTTGCCAAAGCGTTTCGCACGCCTCCCTGGTCACCCTTTCCCTGGACGTGGACCCCGCCTGTGCAGGCCGCGGCCTGCGCGGCTTCGGCTTTCTGATTCCGCCGGAGGCATTGCCGGGGCCCATGCTGGGCGCCCTCTTCATGAGCAACCTGTTTCCGG
>CAZJXU010000223.1:0-3029 GCA_964550095.1 uncultured Spirochaetales bacterium
CCCCCCCACTCATTAAAAGAAGGAGAAACCCGATGACCCAGGCTGCCCAGGAAAAGCAGGAAAAACACGACCTCTCGCAGCCCTCGAGCTGGAACCAGGTGCGCCTTGAGCGCCCTGCCGAGGGCGTCGCCCGCATCGTGCTGGCCAGGCCCGAGGCGCGCAACGCCCAGGGCCTGCGCATGACCTACGAACTCAACGCGGCCTTCGACCTGGCGGCCCACGACGACGAGGTGCGGGTGATCGTGCTGGCCGCCGAAGGGCCGCACTTTTCCTCCGGCCACGATCTTCGCGACCCGGACTCGATGGCGGACTTTAACAGCGTCGGCGTGTGGGGCGGCTTCACCCAGCCCGGCGCCGAAGCGCAACTGGGCGTCGAGCAGGAAATTTATCTCGGTCTATGCTGGCGCTGGCGCAACATCCCCAAGCCCACCATCGCCGAAGTGCAGGGCAAGGTGATCGCGGGCGGCCTGATGCTGGTGTGGGTGTGCGACCTGATAGTGGCGGCAGAGAGCGCGCGCTTTTCAGACCCGGTGGTGGCCTTCGGCGTCAACGGCGTCGAGTACTTCGCCCACCCCTGGGAGTTCGGCGTGCGCAAGGCCAAGGAACTGCTCTTCACCGGCGAGGCCATCGACGCGCACGAAGCGCAGCGCCTCGGCATGGTCAACCACGTGACGAAGGAAGAGGAACTGGCGCCCTTCACCCTGGAGATCGCACGCAAAATTGCAGAGCGCCCGATGATGGGCCTGAAGCTCGCCAAGCAGTCCGTCAACCAGGCGCAGGACGCGCAGGGCCTGTGGAACGCCCTGCAGGCCGCGATGTCTTTGCAGCAGCTCGGGCACAGCCACAACCAGCAGGTGCACGGCATGGCGATCGATCCGAAGGGCGTCGGCATCATTCGCGCGCAGGCGAAGCGCACCGGCTAAAAGGCAGGGCGCGCGCAAAGGTTTCGCATCGCCCGGCGCGGGCCGGGTCAGCGCGCGCGGGCAGGGCGGCCCGGACAATTGAAGGCGGGCCGCCGGGCCGAATTGGCGCCGCACCGGCTGAAGGGAGAGGGCGCCCGGCTAATACTGCGCCTGGCCGCCGTCCACCGAAAGCGCGGCGCCCGTAATGCCGCGCCCGGCATCGGTGGCCAGCAGCACCGCCAGCGCGGCCACCTGGGGCGCCGTGTTGAGCGCGCCGGTTGCAGTCTTCGCCTTGAACACATCGTTGATCAGTTGTTCGTAAGTAAGCCCCATGGCCTCTGCCGTCGCCGGCCCGCCTTCGGTCACCGCGTCGGTCAGGATCAGCCCCGGGCAAATCGCGTTGACCGTAATGCCGCTGCGCCCCACCTCCTGCGCCAGGCTCTTGGTGAGGCCGTGCACCCCGTGCTTGGCCGCCGCGTAACCGGCCATGCCCGCCACGCCCGCCTTGCCTTCGACGGAGGAGATGTTGATGATGCAGCCTGCGCCCTGCGGCAGCATGTAACGCAGCGCGTGCTTGGCGCCGTAAAACACGCTGGTCAGGTTCCACTGCAAATCGTTCTGCCAGGCGTCGTCATCCAGCTCCGCCACCGGCGCGGGCCGGGTGATGCCGCCCGCGTTGTTCACCATGACGTCCAGCGAACCGAAGCGCGCCGCCGCCTCGTCCACCAGGCGCGCGATGTCTTCCGCGCGGCACACGTCGCCGCTTACAAAGGCGACGCGCTCTCCCGCGTTCAGCTCCTGCAGCGCCTGCTCGCCCTTTTGCGCGCTGCGGCCGCTGAACGCCACCCGCGCGCCCTCCGCCAGGAATGCCTCGACAATGGCGCGGCCGATGCCGCGGCTGCCGCCCGTCACCGCGGCTGTCTTGCCTTCGAGTTGCTTCATCGTGGATGCCTCCTGTGTCGTCATGAACTGGGCCCGCCCGCCGCCCGGAGCGGGCGTAAGCCCGGCGTCACGTATAGCCTGTCGGGCGCAGGGGCCCATCTTCACCTGCTCGGGCGAGGCACCGGGGCCCTTCGGGTGCGCTCCGGCAGGCCCCGGCGCTCCCTCAGGGGCGGAGGCCGCAGGGGAGAGGGGGCATGTGCTTGACTTGATGTATCCGGGCCATATAGAATCAGGGCAGGAAATGAGGGGGCTCCTGACGGGGCCAGCCTCGCCGGAGGGCCCCGGGGCCTGGAGGATGGACATGGAAACATCGGCGCAGGAAAGCAAAACCCTGGTGGAGCGGGTCCGGGCCGGGCTCGTGGCCGTCAAGGACTGGCTCGTCATCGGGTACAGCGGGGACACCTACACCTATCGGAAGAGTGAAAACGATCCGCTGGTAGAGGTCGTTGCCGGGCGCTACCTCAGGCTCGTGGATCCAAAGGAAGCTCTTGAGCTTGCCAAGAAGCATGGCGATTTGCGGAACCTGGACCGCTTCGTGAAGTGGAAGGGGCAGGAAGAAGCCGGTCGAGGTTAACCCGGCGCCTTTTTGCGCGGGGCAACGCTGGGGTCTCCGGCTTTGGAGGACGGACATGGAAGCATCAGCGCAGGAAAGCAAAACCCTGTTGGAGCGGGTCCGGGCCGGGCTCGTGGCCATCAAGGACTGGCTCGTCATCGGGTACAGCGGGGACACCTTCACCTACCGGAAGAGTAAGGACCATCCGTTGGTGACGGTTGTCGCTGGGCGCTATCTCAGTGTTGATCCAGAGGAAGTTCTTGAATTGGCCAGGAAGAGAGGCGAGCTGCAGGCGCTGAAACGTTACGTGGAAAGGCACAACAGGGAAGTAGCCGGTCGGTCACAAACTCGTCATGTTTTGGTTGTCACATCCGAAGCACTAAGATTTGAAATTCGTCTCTTTGGCGACAGGGTAACATTGCCTTCGTCATGATCGACACAGAGGTTACAATGGATTTCAACGCAGCGTGGCCTGTTCTGGTTATCGTTACCGGGTACCTGGCTTTGCTGGTTCTCGGGAGCACGTTTCGATTCGGAATAAAGGATGTTCTC
The DNA here is from genome assembly GCA_964550095.1 of uncultured Spirochaetales bacterium. Taxonomy (GTDB): domain Bacteria; phylum Myxococcota_A; class UBA9160; order UBA9160; family UBA6930; genus JAHRAN01. The sequence continues at coordinate 2,950 of CAZJXU010000223.1, forward strand.
AAGTGGTCTTCCGTCCCGTCATCCGCATGCAGCACGCGCCACGGCCTCGCGTAGGCCGCACGGCCCCGCCCTCGGCATCC
>CAZJXU010000224.1:0-2576 GCA_964550095.1 uncultured Spirochaetales bacterium
CGCCGGCTACAACATGCCCCGCTGCGGGTCGTCCGGCCCCCCGCGCGCCGGCGGCGGCGAGGCGCCCAGGTGCAAGAAGGCGCGGCGCGTCGCCACGCGGCCCCGGGGCGTGCGCTCCAGGTAGCCCTCCTGGATCAGGAAGGGCTCGATCAAGTCCTCGATGGTGCCCCGGTCCTCGCCGATGGCGGCGGCCAGGGTGTCCAGCCCCACCGGCCCGCCGTCGAACTTCTCGACCAGGGTGGTCAGCAAGACGCGGTCCAGCGTGTCGAAGCCCGCTTCGTCCACGTCCAGGCGCTGCAGGGCGTACGCCACCAGGGCGTCGTCCACCTGCGGCGGGCCTTCGCCGGGAGCGCCGCGCACCTCGGCGAAGTCCCGCACCCGTCGCAGCAGGCGGTTGGCGACGCGGGGCGTGCCGCGCGAGCGCCGGGCGATTTGCTGCGCGGCCTCCGGCGTCAGCGGCGTTTGCATCAGGCGCGCGGAGCGCTCCAGCACCCGCGCCAGGTCGGAACTCGGGTAGTAGTCGAGCCTGGCGGACCAGCCGAAGCGGTCCCGCAGCGGCGAGGTCAGCATGCCGGCGCGGGTGGTGGCGGCCACCAGGGTAAAGCGCGGCAAGTCCAGGCGCAGCGCCTGGGCCGAGGGGCCCTGGCCCAGCAGGATGTCTATCTGGAAGTCCTCCATGGCCGGGTAGAGGATTTCCTCGACCACGGCGGGCATGCGATGAATTTCGTCGATGAAGAGCACGTCGCCGGGCTCGAGCTTGGAGAGCAGCGCGGCCAGGTCGGCGGGGCGCTCCAGCACCGGGCCGCTGGTGCCCCGAAAGCCTGCGTCCAGTTCACGCGCCACGATGCGCGCCAGGGAGGTTTTGCCGAGCCCGGGCGGGCCGTGGAAAAGCAGGTGGTCCAGCGCTTCGCCGCGCTGCCGGGCGGCGCGAATGAACACGGAGAGGTTTTCGCGCAGGCGGTTCTGGCCGATCATTTCGTCCAGCGTGCGCGGACGCAGCGTGTCTTCGAAGCTGCGCTCCTCCGGGTTCGGCTCTGCCGTGATCTCGCTGCGTTCGGGTGTGCTCATTTCGACAACATCCGCAGCGCCACGCGCACCAGCGCTTCAATCGGCGCCTCCTTGCCCAGCTCCTCGAGCGCGGCGTCGGCCACGCGCTCGGCGCGCGCGCGCTGTGTTTGCAGGTTGAGCAGGGCCGAGATCAACTGCTCGCGCGGCTCCATGGGCTGCGCCGGGGGCGCGGGCTGCGTGCCTTCGGCCGCGGCGGGCGGCGGGGTGAGGGCTGCTGCGCGGTCCTGCAGCTCCACCACCATGCGCTCTGCGGTGCGGGCGCCGACGCCGTGCACGCCCGACAGAACATCCACTTCTTTGTTGCATATCGCATTCAGCAAGGCGATGCAGTCGATGCCCGAAAGGATGGTCTGCGCCAGCTTCGGACCGAGGCGGCTGACATGAAGCAGCATTTCAAAACAGGTGCGCTCGAACTCGTCGGCGAAGCCGTACAGCAAAAAGGCCTCTTCGCGCACGTGGGTGTGGACGTGCAGCGCCACGCGCTCGCCTTCGTCCGGCAACTTGTCGTAGGTGGAGAGGGGAATGTGCGCCTCGTAGCCCACGCCGCCGACATCGACGACCACGCGCGTGGGCGCCTTTTTGTACAGCACGCCTTCGATGCGGGAGATCACGAGGGGCGACCGGCGCCGAACCCGATGGACGGGCGGGCAACCCTGAGGCCGCCGGATGCACGGGGGCGACGCGGGCGCCCCCGGCGCAGCGCCTGCCCTGCGAGCGGGCCCTGGTGTGCGCGGCAGATCGCCACGGCCAGCGCGTCGGCGGCGTCCGCGGGCGGGGCCGCGGGCAGGGCCAGCAGGCGCTGCACCATGTCCGCCACCTGTTCCTTGCGGGCGGCGCCGCTGCCGGCAACGGCCCGCTTGACTTCCTGCGGGGTGAGTTCCGCGACCACAAGGCCAGCCTCGGCCAGGGCCGCGCGCACCACGCCGCGCGCCTCGGCCAGCACCAGTGCAGATTTCGGGTTGCCCGCGCGCACAAATACCTGCTCCACCACCGCCACCTCGGGCGCATGGCCCCGGGCCAGCTCCAGCAGCGTGCGGTGCAGCCAGGCCAGCCGCTCTGCAGGCGCCAAAGCGCGCGGAGGGCGCAGCACGCCATGCGCGACATGCCGCAGCGCCCCGCCTTCTCGCTCGACCAGACCGTAGCCGGTCGCCGCCGAGCCCGGATCAATGCCGAGAATGCTCACCCCGGGCGCAGCTTAGCAGATACGGGCGTGTCGTCCTCAATTGGGGCCGGTCTCCGCCTGGGGCGGTCGGCCGTATCGGCCCCCGCAGGCGCCTGCAAATTCCGCAGGGCCGAAGCGGCGCGGTCCTCAGGCCGCCTCGGTGATGGCCTCGATGTTGGTGTGCACGGCCTGCACGTCGTCGAGCTCTTCCAGGGCGTCGATGAGCTCCAGCATTTTCTCGGCATCGGCCCCGGCGAGGGAAATGGTGGTGGAGGCCGGCATGGCCATTTCGATGCGCGCGGCCTTGAAGCCGCCGGCCTCCAGCGCCCGGGCCACCTCGTCGAGC
>CAZJXU010000225.1:0-2594 GCA_964550095.1 uncultured Spirochaetales bacterium
GGTCAGCCCTTCCAGTGCGGCGCGTTCGGAAAGCAAACACGCGCCGTCGAGTTGCATGTGCACGGGCAGGAAGGCGGCCAGCGCCAGTGCGGCGCCGGCCGATGCGGTAGCCAGCGGCGCGGTCGGCAAGCACGGCGCTGCGCCCGGCAAGCCCACCAGACTCAGCGCGCCCGAACGCGCCCAGTCTGCTGCGGCGCAAGGTTCCCGCCCCGGCGCCGGCGCGCGCACGCGCATCGCTTCGGCAAAGCCGGGCGGCGCGCCCACTTCATCCAGCAGCAACTTTGCATATACGTGTGCGCTCATGATGCTTCGTCCGAACGCAGCTTCGCAGACGGCAGTTTCGCATGCACGCGAGCGCTCATGATGCTTCATCCGAAAGCAGTTTCGCAGACGGCAGTTTCGCATGCACGCGAGCGCTCATGATGCTTCACCCGAAAGCAGCTTCGCATACAGGCGCGCGCTCATGATGTCTCCAATTCGTCCACCAAACCCCAGGCCAGTGCGGTGCGCGCATCGACGCGTGCACCGGTCAGCGCCATCCAGGTGGTCCGCTGCCTGCCGATGCGCCGGGGAAGCGACGCGCTGCCGCCTGCGCCGGGCACGAGACCCATGCCGACTTCGGGCAAAACAAAGTAGGCGTCTTCGCGCGCGCTTACCCGGGCGCAAAAGGCGGGCAGTTCCACGCCGGCCCCGATGCAGGCGCCGTGCACGCGCGCCGTGGTGCGCGCTGCGGCGGCGGCCAGCAGGCGGGCGGGGCTGCGCGTCGAGCGCACCGCGTGTGCGGTGGCGGGGTCCGGCAGGCTGCCGAATTCGTCCAGGTCGCCGCCGCTGCAAAAGGCCGGCCCCGCGCCGCACAAAAGCACGCTGCGCACGCGCGTGTCGCACAGGGTTAAGGCGAGGGCTTCGCACAAGGCGTCGCGCATTTCCACAGAGAAGGCGTTGCGACGCTCCGGCCGGTTCAGGCAGAGCGTAACCCGCGCGTCTTCCCGGGTGATGCGCACGGCCGGTTCGCTGGAGGGCGCGACCGGCCGGCTCTCGTACGCGCGCCGCCAGGCGGCAAACTCGGACCCGGCCTGCAGGGTCGAGTACACCAGCGACTCCATCAACAGGGTCTGCTCCAGGGAAAGCCGCTCGCCGCAGCGCAGCAACTGCACCAGCGAAAGACTCGCGAGCGGGTTTTGCGCGATGGCGGCGGCCACGGCTTCCAGCCCGGCTTCGTCTTCCAGGTGCAGGTCGAGCCGTGCGCGCAGCGGGGATGACTGCGGGCCTGCGTCGGTGGATGAGGCGCCTGTTCCACCAGCGCCGCCTGCGCCGGCGATACCGACCGCGCCTTCACCAACGCCGGCACCATCTTCTCCACCGACGCTGCCACCTACACCGAATCCGGCCGGGCCCCCACCAACGCCGCCTGCACCAACGCCACCGCCCCCGCCGATGCCGGCGGTTACGGCGGGCAACAGCGCCAAGCGGGCGAGTTCTTCTTCCGAAAAACCCTGCCCCGGGGTGGAAAGGTCCACCGCGAGCAGGCTCTCGCCGGTGAGAACGCTGAAGCGCTCGAAGCAGCTCGGGTCCTGGAGGGCGGCCTGGAGACGCGCGGCCGGCCAAAGTGAAACGCCCATGCGGAAAAGATAACGCGCCCCATCAAAAGACGGGGCCGACCGCCCCGACCGGCGGGCCCGGTCCTTTGTCTGTGGCGCGCGACAGGTGGGTGAAGATGTGGACTGCGCGGGCGGCCATCAGTACACCACCCCGGGCTCGCTGTGGTCGGTGATTTCCAGGCGCAGGCCGATCCCCTCGGGCGGAACCACGGTGCTGCTGTAACGCAGCCACTTCAGCAGAGCGAAGAAGTCGGCCACCGATTCCCGGGGCTTGCCGCCCCAGCGGATCGAAACGGGCGGCCCGTCAATCATTATCCCCTCGCCGCCGTCCGCGTAGTGAACCACTTTCAGGTGCGGATGCTCGCCGTCCATCATCTCTTCGATTGCAGGGAGGAGGTCGGCCTGCGGCCCTTCGGCCTCCACCTGGCCGTTTTTCCACGTCACGACGGTCGGCGTGTCGCCCTCGCGCCGCACCACCAGAAACTCATGCCTTGCCACTTTCACCCCTCCCCTCCACCGGATTTCGCGCCAGCGGAGTCTTCAGTATAGGGAGCGGCGTGGTCTCACTCAAATAGGCCGCCCGGGGTTGTGATATTCTTTCGCAGGCGCGGCGTTCGGCGGACGCCGGGTGCGGTGGGCGCAACTCGAGCCGGGCACAAGAGGCGCCGGGCGCGCGCTCACCGGGCCGGCGCCATTCGGGAGACGTACAGCCCGCACCAGGCGCCGCACCATCACACCCGCCGCACCGCAACACACCCATCACAACAAACGCAGAGCACAGGGCGCAGCCCGGGCCGGCGCCGTTCAAAAAACACGCCGGGCGCCAAACACACACATCACGCCGGGCACACCGCGCCCCAAAAAACAACAAAGGACCACACCCCATGATTGAAAAACTCGAGTTCGGTCGCAGCGGTCACGCGAGTTCGCGCATCATCTTCGGCGGCGCGGCCCTGTATCGCGCCAACGAGAAGTTCGCCGGGCGCGCGCTGGAGC
>CAZJXU010000226.1:0-1790 GCA_964550095.1 uncultured Spirochaetales bacterium
CCATGCAGGCCGGCGCCTGCGTGCGGATGCGCCCGGTTGTCGATACGGATGCTCGTCCGTTGACGAGGCCATCGCGAGGACGAGGGCCGCCGGGCCCGAAGGCTCGCCGGGCGCCTGCTTCACGCGACCTGGACGAATGACCCGGCATGCTGCGTGCGCTGCTAGAGCGCGCCCAGCACGGCGTCGGCGCTCGATACCTCGAACTTCATCGGCTTTTCCACGGCCAGGTGCTTCACCGTGCCATCCTCGATGACCACGGCATAGCGCTGTGAACGCGGGCCCATGCCGAAGTTGGAACCGTCGAGTTCGAGCCCAACGGCGCGCGTGAAATCCGCGTTGCCGTCCGCCAGCAAAACGACATCGTCCCCGGCGCCCCGGTCCTTGGCCCAGGCGTCCATCACGAAGGCGTCGTTGACCGAAAGGCAGTAGATGGTGTCTATGCCTTTGGCGCGAATGTCCGACGCCTTGTCGATGAAGCCGGGCAGGTGCTGCGCCGAGCAGAGCGGCGTGAACGCGCCCGGCACCGCGAACAGCACCGACTTCTTGCCGGCAAAGAGCTCGTCGCTGGTTACGTCCTTGGGGCCGTCCGGGCCCACCATCTTGAGCTTGACCGAAGGGAGCTTGTCTCCAACCTGGATCGCCATCTTTTCCTCCTCGCGCCACGGGCCGACCCGAAGGGTTCGGAGGCGGCGGGCGCACGGGAGGGACTCTGGCACAGGCCGGGCCCGTGCGCCAGAGCAATGAGAGGGGGCCTGTGTCGTCCTGAAATGGGGTCGGCCATCGCCGTCAGGCGGTGGCTGACCCTATCAGCCACGGACAACCCACCCATCCCGGCCTGCCCGGTTGTCGCAAGGCTCACGGAACTTTGTCCTGGCTACCGAGCGTGGCAGCCGTGCGCGATTGGTTGTTGGTTACGGGGCCGATACGGACGCCCGCAGGGCGGGCGTCCCTGATTTAGGACGACACAAGCGTCCGAGTCACTACCGCTCAGCGTCGCGTAAGGGCTGCCTTCCGACTCAGAACCCCAGATTCAGCTCCAGGCCCACGCGCTGGTCTCGTTCAGCGCCCATCCGCGATTCGCCGAAGAGATCGAAGCCCAAGCTGTGCACGGCGAGCGCGTCGCCTGCTCTGTGCGGGAGGTCGAAGCGGGCCCCCAGCCGCAGCCGCGTTTCCGCATCGCCGCCACCGGCCAGCGAGAAGCGGGTGAAGGGCAGAAGCTCGGCGCGGCCGCCGAGTGCGGTGAGGCCGTAACCGAGTTCGAAGTCCAGGCGGTCCGGAAGCAGGCCGCTGTCGTCGCTGCCGCCGCGCCGCCCGGCGCCATGTCGTCCGCCGTCGCCGAGTTCGCGCAGCGCGCCCGCGCTCTCAAACAGCGCGTCCGCGCCGCTTTGCATATCGCCCCACGCAGGCGCCAGCGTGAAGCGCAGCCCCCGGCCTCCGGCGCCCGCCCGGTAACTTGCTTCGATGCTCGCGCCCCACTCTTTGTAGTCTTCAAAATCCTCTTCGCTGTGCACCAGCAGCACGCGGCCCCGTGCCGCCAGCGAGAAAGCGCCCTGCATCCAGGTGAGGCCCGCGCCGATTTCCGCGCCGACTCCGGTTTGCGCATCGCCGCCGTCCAGACGGGCGGCCAGTTCGCCCTCGGCCAGCAGGCTGCCGCCCGCGCCGCTCTCCTGCATCAGGGGCATCGCGCCGGCGAGAGCCAGGCGCACGCGGCTCGACTGCGAATCCACGGCATTCCAGTGCCACTCCACGCCCACGCCGCCTTGCTGCGCCGTCGTCGCCGAGGCGCCATC
>CAZJXU010000227.1:0-1657 GCA_964550095.1 uncultured Spirochaetales bacterium
CGCCCCGGCGCTAACGCGACTTCTCCCGCCGCAGCGATGCGCGTGCGACTTCGCGCTCTGCCTCGCGCTCCTGTATGCGCCGGCGCTTGTCGTAGCGGCGCAGGCCCTTGCAAAGGCCCAGTTCCACCTTGGCGCGGCCGCTCTTCCAGTACAGGGTCAGGGGGATCAGCGTGAATCCCTTCTCCGACACCTTGCCGTCCAGGCGGCGGATTTCCGTGCGGTGCGCCAGCAGCTTGCGCGGGCGCAGCGGGTCGGGCGCGGAAGCGCCCGCCTGTTCGTAAGCGGAAATGTGAAAGTTGTGCAGCCACAGCTCGCCCCGGTTGATGTGGGCGAAGGCGTCGCCCATGTTGACGCGCCGCGCCCGCAGCGACTTGACCTCCGGGCCCAGCAGCGCGATCCCGGCTTCCAGCTTTTCGAGCACCTCGTAATCGCGCAGGGCGCGGCGGTTGCGCACGATGACGGATGACGCAGCGGCGCCTTTCGCACCGCCTTTTGCGCCGCGTTTCGAGCCCTTTGCCGCGGCTGCGCCGCCGCCCTGCCCGCTCCCCTTTTTGCCTGCCTTCGCCATGGCCGGCAGGTTAGCGATACCAGGCAGCGGGCCCCCCGTGCGCCGCGATGCGCGGCGAGTCATGCGTGGCGACGCCGGGCGATGAAGGCGCGCACGGCGTGGTGAGCCATGCGCTGCTTGGCGAGTCGGATGCGGCGATGCCGGGCGCCGCGTGCGGCGATTCGGATGCGGCGACGCCGGGCGCGACGATCCCTGCGCGGCGCGGCGGTGCCGGGAGATGCAGGCGCAGGACAGCGCCGCGCCCTACTCCACCGGGCGGTTGCGCGAATCCACGAAGACGCGCCGCGCCTTCCAGCTCCGGGCCTCCCGGTCTTCCACCTGCACAAAGCTGGCGATGATCACCACGTCGTGCGGCTTGACCAGGTGCGCGGCGGCGCCGTTCACGCAGATCTCCCCGCTGCCGGCCTCGCCCGGGATCACATAGGTATGCAGGCGGTTGCCGTTGCTGCAATCCCAGATATCGACCTTTTCGTAAGGCTGCAGGTCGGCCGCCGCCATCAGCTCGGTGTCGATGCTCACGCTGCCCTCGTATTCGAGGTTGGCCTCGGTGACCGTGGCCCGGTGAATCTTCGATTTCAGCATGGTGCGAAGCACGTTTTGTTCCTCCTGGTGATGGGAGTCTCGCCGGGTCGCCGCTCGATCAGCGCCGGCCCGCGGCGCCGGCCAAAGCGGAGCGCCCGGCCGCCCCGCCGGACGCCGCGCCTACAGCAAGCGGTTGTCCAGCAGGCGCACGACGCCGCCCCCCTGGGCGGGCAGTTCCACGGCCAGCGCGAGCAGCGCGCGCCCTTCTGCCGCTGTGCGCCCCGCATCGACGCGCCCGGAAGCGCGCCCGCGTGCACCCGCCGCATCCACCAGGCCGGGCGCATCGACCGGACCGGCCACATCCGACGCATCCGCCGCATCCACCGGGCCCGCGCCTTCCGAGCGAAGAGCCGGCCCGCCCGGCTCGCCCAGCTCGGCGAGTTCATAAACAGGCGCCAGGGTTTCCGGGTCGCACAGCTCGACGTAGTCGATCTTGGCGTCCGCGGCGCGCTGCAACACGCCGCGCGCGCACTCCAGCAAAACTGCCGCGCGCCTCTCGCCGGCCCG
>CAZJXU010000228.1:0-8943 GCA_964550095.1 uncultured Spirochaetales bacterium
GCGCCCTGGACGGGAACCAGGTCGATCAGCGCCTTGCCTGCGCGAAGCTGCACCAGGCCCGCTTCCGGAAGCTCCCGCTCCACCACGCAGCCGAGCAGGCCCCGGTAGAATGCCAGCGAGGCGGCGAGGTCGCGCACCCGCAGCACCACGTGGTCGATCCCGAGCACGCGAAAGCCCGCCGCACTTTCCCGCGCTTCCGCCTCGCCCTGTTTTTGATCGCTGCGCTTCATCCGCCTTTCTCCATGCTTTGCGTTGCGCGTACGCGCCGCCCGAATTGTTACGCAAAATCTCTCGCGCCTTCGTTATGCCCGGCGTGCCTGTGATGCATCGTTACGCAAGATCAATTGCGCCCGACGCCCGTACCCACCCGCGCACCCGCACCCCGTACCTTCTCACGTCCGGTCGAGCGCCGCCCTGCATCGTCACGCAAAGTCATCCGCGCACCTGCGCCCCGCATCTTCGTTACGTACAGTCGCGCCCGCCCGCCGCACAAACTCCCGCGCACCTTCGTTACGCACGCGCCCGCATGCCCAGCGCACAAACCTGTGCATCTCCGCGCCCACCCGCCTCAACGCACCGGCAAGCCCAGGAACGCGCCGTTGTTGCGATGCGTCACTTCCCGCATCAGCGTGGAAAAACGCTCGCTGCCCGTCGGATACAGGAAGCCCACGGCGTGCACCTTGACGATGGGTTTTTGCGTGGCGTGGTCCCGGTTCAGGCGATCCAGCACCCGGATCACGTTGTCGTAGGAGCCGCCCGAGTAGTCGTCCCCGAACAGGTAAATCGCAACCTTCTGTCCCGGCTTGGCGTAGTGCTGCAGCGCCACCTCCAGCCCTTCCACCGGGCTGCTGTTGGAGCCCGCGCCCCAGGTGCGCAGCAGCTTCAGCGCGCCCTGCCTGCGCGCGGGCGTGTCCGGTATCCACTTGCGCCGGTAGCTGCGCATCAGGTAGGTGCCGTTGTCGTTCAGCACCTGGAAGCCGAGCACCTTGGGGTGAATGTCCAGCACGTTTTCGATTTCGCGTATCACCCTGGACCAGATGTTCTTCATGCTGCCCGAGGTATCGACCAGGAAGATCACGTACTCGCTGTCCACCGGAATGCCGCCCACTTCGATGTCGCGCTCCGTGGCTTCGCCCTGCGTGATGGAAGCGCGCTCGAGGCTTTCCTTCGCCAGCTCCAGGCCCTCCGCCTTGTCCCGCAGTGTTTCGAGTTCCTGCTGCTCGCGCGCGTGGCGCTGCTGGTCCTCTGAAAGCGCGCCGGTTGCGGCGCGGTTTTCCGCACGCAGCGCGGCCAGTTCCGCCTCGAGCCGAGAGAGTTCACGCGAAAGGCGCTGCACCGCCGCTTCGCTCGCAAAGGTGCTGCGCAAAAGCGCGCGCACGTCCCCGCCGCCACCGTCGGAAACGCCCGTCTTCGAGATCAGCAAAAGCATGATGACGGCGCCGAAGCCGCAGGAGATGATGTCCAGGAAGGAGAGGCTCCCGCTCTCGCCGTTTGCGCGGCGGCGGCGCATCAGGGCCAGCCCCGCGCCGGCGAAATCAGCAGGCCGCCCGTGGCTGCAGCCCAGCTCCAAAAGGCGGACGCAGCCTGCGGGTCGCCCTCCAGCGGCAACAGCACGATGTTGGCCCTGGCCCCGAAGGGCGCCGATTTGTTCAGGCTGTGCCGGAACAGCAGGTAGCGGCATTCGCCCGTGATGTTGTTCGCGCCGGCGCGCAAGGCGCCGCAGCCGGCCAGCGGGTTCGGCCCCGCGAAGTTGGTGACGCCCTTGGTGGGCAGCCCGTCCGTCACCAGGTAGATGTCGGTCGCGCGCGGCGTGAGCGCGCCCACCGCCACCAGCCCCGCCTGCAAGTTGGTGGCGCCCGTTGGAGTCAGCGCATCGAGTTCGCCGAACAGCCCGGCAATGGCGCGTGCGTCGCCGGCGTCCTGCCAGCCGCCGCCCAGCACTGCCGCCTTTTCGTTGAATGCAACCACTGCGACCTGGCTGCGCTCCGGCACGCGGTTCAACAGCCAGCGCCCGGCCCGCAGCGTGCGCAGCCACTTCGGCCCGGCGCGTTTTTCCGCGTCGCTGCCGACCTTGCGGCGGATGATGTCCACCAGTTTCTCGTCGGTCATGGAGGCGCTGTGGTCCAGCAGGATGGCGATGCGCTCGCCCTCGACCTTGAGCCCGATCAGGTATTCCTCTTCGCCGATGTTTTCGTCGGGGACGACGTCCCGGCTTTGCAGCGGGTCCATCTTTTCCAGCGCCGCTTCCAGTTCCTTGCTGCGGCTTCGTTGCTGGTCGGTCTGTTCGCTGAGCGCGGCGATGGCGCGCCGCAGCTCGCGGATGCGCTCCGAGAGCGCCGAACTCTGCGCCAGTTCCAGCTCGCTCTCCCGCTGCAGTGTTTTGATCTGCCGGGCCAGGCTGCGCTCCTGCCGCTCCACCTGGCTCAGCTCGGCGAGCGCGCGTTCCACCTCCAGCGAGCCCCGATCAACATTGTGCTTGATGATCAAAAAGAGCAGCACCACGGCGCCCAGCCCGCAGGCCATGATGTCGAGGAACGCGAGGTTCAGACCTTCCGTGGCGCGATGCCGTCGCATGGTTTCCGCCTTTCGCCCTCCGCCTTTCGCGCTGGCGGCTTAGCGGCTGATGCGATTCAGCAACAGCCTTTCGCAGTAGTCCTGGATATCGACCAGCCAGCGGTCCTGTCTTTGTTGCAGGCCGTGCAGCAGCAGCATCAACAGGATGCTGATCACCAGCGCCACCATGGTCGAGTTGAATGCGATGCCGAGGTTTTCGGTCATGGTGGCGATGTCTCCCGCCAGCGCCTTGTCTGCACTGGCCAGCGCCTGGCCGATGCCGCGCACTGTTCCCACGAAGCCGATCGACGGGATCGCCCAGATGATGTAACGGATCATCGCGTTGTCGGCTTCGAAGCGGGTGTTAAGCGCATCGATGCCGGTGCTGACTGCGTCCGAGGTGTTTTGCACGTCGCCCGTCACCAGGTAGCGGCGCAGGCCGGCCTTGAGCGTATCCACCAGGGGAGTCGCCGCGATCTCTTCGGGCAGCGCTTCCAGTTCGTCCAGCGAGCGCCGCAGCGAGCGGCGGATGTCGGCTTCGCTCCCGGCGCCGGCCGCGTCTTCAGCGCCGGCCCCGTTCCTGTCGCCGGCCTCCGCTGCCGGCGCCGCGTCTCCCCCCGGGTTCAGAAAGTCCACCTGGAAGAGATACCTGCGCGAGCCCAGTTCCCGGCTGCGCGAAAAAATCTGGTAGATGCAGCACACCATCAGCACCAGGCAGATTTCCTGCTCGATGTCTTTCAGGATCACGGCCAGGGTGCGGGGCGCCGCCTGCCCGGCCAGGCGCGCCGCTTCGATGTCGAGCTCGGCCTGCGGGCGGATGGCGCCCAGGTACACCAGGTGAATCAGAACCGCGGCCACGGCCAGCACGAAGAGCGTGCGGTAACTGGGCGCGATGCCCCGCACGGCATGGCGCAGGGCGCCGAACAGTTTGCCGGGAAGTCGCATCGTTCAGATGTCCACCGGGAAACTGACCGGAGAGTTCAGGCTGATGTCCGCGCTCTGGCCGAGCACAACGCCGCCGATGCCGAGCAGCATCAGCAGCAGCACTGCAGCGGGCAGCAGCAGCCAGGCCCGCCGCATCCGCCCCGTGCGCGCCCGACCCCGGCCCGCGCCCGCTGCGTCCGCCATGCCGCCTCGCCCGGCCAACGCGCCAGCATCGTCGCCGACCGGCGTGCGCCGCCTACTCGGGCGTCGTCGCAATGTCATCGCCATACAAATACCTTACCACCCGAAAGCCGATGTCGTCGCCCCCGGCGCGCTCCGAGTTTCTGTAGGAAGCGCGCAGCTCCGTCAGGCTGGAGGAGCGCCAGCTCGAGCCCTTGACCAGGTGGGCCTCGCCCCGAGCCGTGCCCAGCGGGTCGATTTCCACCGGCTCGCCCGGCGTGGGCGGCGCGGGCAGGCCGGTGCTCTCGTGCATCCATTCCTTCACGTTGCCGGAGAGGTCGTGCAGGCCCGAGGGCTCGGCCGGAAAGCTGCCCACCGGCGCGAGACCCGGGAAGCCGTCCCGGTACCCCGGGATGTAGCCGGCCGCAGTGCCGCGCGCGGCTTCGTCGGCCAGGTTGCCGCTTTTCGGCGGCACCGTGGTCTCTTCGCCCCAGGTGAAGCGCGTCTGCTTCCGGCGCCCCGCGGCGCGCGCCAGCCACTCCCACTCCGCTTCTCCCGGCAGGCGGTAGCCGTTGCTGCGCTCCCGGCGCTCCATCACGCGCGCGCCGGCGAAAACGTAAAAAGGCGTGAGGCCTTCCGCTTGGCTAAGCCGGTTGCAAAAACGCGCCGCGTCTTCCCAGCTGACGTTCGTCACCGGGTGGTTGCCGGATGTCACCTTCGCGCCCGCGCCGGCAAAGTGGTTGAACTGCGCCACCGTGGTTTCATGCAGCGCCGCGTAAAAAGGCCGCACCAGTTTTACCCGGCGCTCGAACTCGTTGGCGCGCTGTCCCTTTTCGCTGCGCGGCGCGCCCATCTTCACCGAGCCCGGGTTTCGAAACAGCTTCATGGTGATGCCGACCGGGTTTTGATAGCGCTCGGGGCTCTCCTGTTCCAGCGCCTGTTTCAGGCCGACCAGCCTCACGCTCACGCGCTTCTCCGAGTCGACGGCGGGTGTCACCCGGCGCACTTCGTCGCGGTAGCCCGGCCTTGAAAAGGTCACCACCTGTTCCGTCGCGCGCAGGGTGAAGCGCCCGGGCGTTTCGCCCATGTCGCGCCCGTCGATGCGGATGCGCGCCGGCGGTGTGGAGCTGAAGTGCACCACGCCCAGCTCTTCCTTCAATTGAAAGGCGAGGCGCGTGCTCTCTGCGGGCTCCAGCGTGAAGCGCTGCGTCTCGCTGCCGTAGCCCTCCTTGTGATAAATCGCCCGGTGCGGCGTGAGCGCCGGAACCCGCACCCCTTCAAAACTGCGAAGCTGCTTGCCGTTCAGCAGCAGGCGTCCGCCCGGCGGCGCCAAGGCAAAACTGACAAAGGCGTCTTCGCGCAGCAGCCGGTAGTCGCGCTCCAGAAGCGGCGCGTCCGCAGTCAGTCGCACCGTTTCGCGCCGCACCCGGTAGCCCGCAAGCGTAAGCGCCAGCTCGTACTTGCCGCCCGGGATATCCAGCGAAAGGGGAGTTTGCCCCCGCGCTTCGCCGTTCACGGAAAGCGCCGCGCCGCCCGGGGTGCTCGCCACGACCAGCCTTCCCGGTACGGGCGGCAGCGCCAGCTCGATGCGCCGCTCTTCGCCGCGCGCCAGCTCGATCGGCAGCGAAGCCCTTTGGCGGTAGGGGCTTTCGGCGCTGATGGTGGTGCGCCCCGCTTCCAGTTCCAGGGAAAGCTCCGCGCCGCTTCCCACCGGCACGTCGCCCTGCAGCCAGCGGGTTTCCGGGTCCGGCGGCAGCGCCGTGGCCACTAATCGGGCCGGCGCCTCCCGCAGCGCAAGGCTCAGGGCGCGCCGCCCGCCCGCTCCCACCTGCAGCTCTTCGCTGATGAAACCCTTTGAGGAAACGCGCAGCAGCAGCTCGCCGTAAAGAGAGTAGGCGGTGTTGTCGATGATGAAACCCGGGCCGCGCAGCACTTCGAGATGCAAACCCGCCGCGGCCTCTTCGGGTTCGACGAACACCGAGACGCCCCGCGTCAGCACAAAAAACCCGAGCAGCAGCAGCGCGGCAGCCCCGGCCCCGCCGGTCAGCATGAAAAAGATGCGGCGCTGCCGTGCGCGCGCTTTTTTCAGTTCAGTTTGGAATTCGCTCATCGCACACCAGGGTGAGTTCCGAAGACGCCGCGCCCGGCTCGAGCCGCACCTCCACCAGCTTGGAGCGGTAGCCCTTGCGCCTGCCCTCCAGGGTATAGACGCCGGGCCGAAGCGTAAGGGTCTTCTCGCGAACCTTGCCCACCTGGCCGACGCCCCGCACCAGAATTTCCGTGCGGTTGTCCGACTTCAGAAACAGCGACACTTCCGTGGTCGCCCGCTCCAGCGCGCCCTGCAAGGCTTCGGCGCTGCGCGCCAGCTTCGGACTCAGCGCGCCGAGCGACACGCTTTGTGCAAGCAGCGCACGCGCGGCCGTTTCGATGTTTTCCGAAGCGAGGCGCTCCGGCCGCGCCAGGAAATCGTCCACGCCGCTTTGCGCGGCGAGGATGCGGCGCGCGAGCTGCAGCCCGTTCTGTGCGCGCTCGTGGGTTTCGTCGAGATGCAGCGCGTTTTGAAATGCGCGCTCTGCCGCGCCCCAGTTGTCCGCCGCCCCGGCCTGCTCTGCATCCTGCAGGTGCGCGCCCAGGGTCTGCCGCAGGCTGAGTTCGCGCACCCGGTCTTCGAGCAGCGCGCGCTCGCTGCGCCCCGGGAAGATCTCGTCCGCCCGCGCCAGGGCCGCTTCGGCCCCGGCGAGGTCTCCTGCATCCAGCGCCCGGAAGCCCCGGTCGATGGCGGCGAGGAAGTTCTGCTCGGCCATGTCGCCGTCCAATGCAGCGATGCGCGCGCGCAGTTCAGTGCGTTCGCCGTCGAGCGCAAGTGCGCGTTCGAGCGCGGCCTTTTCCCGGGCCGGACGGTTTTCGGCGCGCGCCCGCCGGGCCGCCTGAAGCTCTATGAGAACCTCCGGCAAAATGGCGATGCGCGCGGCAAGCGCTTGCGCCTCCGGGTGCTCCGCTTTCAGCAGCAGGGCCCGGTTGATGTTGAGTTCCGCCACCCTCGCATCTTCCGCCTGGAATGCAGTGCGCGCTGCTTCCAGGTGTTTGCTGAAGTCGCTTTCGGCGCGCGCCAGAAGCGCCTGCGCTTCCTGTTCGGCGCCCGTGAGCACGCGCAGCGCCTCGGCGTAATTGCCCTGTTCGAAGGCCGCCAGCGAACGCTCCCGGTCTTCCTGCAGGTTCCGCCACGCTGCAGGCGCCCAGTCAGAAGTCGAAGCCGCGGCAAGGGCGGGCAGGCGTTCCCCGTCAAAGCGTTTCAGGAGAGTCTTGTAGGCCTCGCGCTGCTCGGGCGCTTCGCCAGCGGCGCCCGCTCCCGCCATGCCGCTCCCGCCCGCCGCCGCCGTTCCCGTCGCCGTTCCCGCGCCGGCGCCTGCTCCCGCCGCGCCTTCCGACGGAGTCGCAGTAGCCGCCCGCTGCGCGCCTTCGTCTTCCGGCGCATCGAGAAGTTCGAGACCCAGCAGCAGCGCGCCGCCTGCCCCGATCAGCAGCGCCAGCAGCACGGCGCCGAAGGCCTTGCGCCCCGCCTTGTGGTCGGCCCGGGCCGAGGCAATGCGTTCCTGGATGTCCTTGTCCACAGGCGCGAACCCAGGCCCTCAGAGCGGCGTGTCGGGTGTTTTTTCCAGCTCGTACATGCGCTGCAGAAAAGCGCGCCACTGTGCGAACTGTTCGCTCGCGGTGCCCTTGAGTTCCACCACTTCGCCTTCGAACTCAATCACCTGGGGCGAGAGGGCCAGGTCCACCGATTGCCCAAGCTCTTCCATCGCCTCCCGGTGCATCTTCGATTCCGCGCCGGTGCGGAAGCCCTCGAAGATCAGCACGCCGCCGCCCACCGCCGCGGCCACCGCCGCGTTGCGCGCGGCGCTGTTGGTCTGCGCCGTGCCGCCCGAAGCGGTCGCGATGGCGCCCAGCACCAGCAGCGCGCCCGCGGCCTTTTGCAGGCGCGCCTTGTTGCGCAGCTCGCGGGCCGACTTCGCCTCCGCGAAGCTCTGCTTCTGCCAGGTGCTGTAGCTGTCGCCGACCCGGTTTTCGAAGCCCTCGAAGTGCTCCTGCATCTTGTCCACGAAGAGCTGGTCCTGCACGCGAATCGCCTGGATGCGCTTCAGCTTCGGGTCGTCCTGGGCCGGCGCGCCGGTGGTCTTGATCACGCCGCGGGAGCTCGTCTTCAGGTAGCCCGAAAAGTCCTGCTCCGAAAAGTGCTCCGCGAAGCGCAGCGTGCTGACCGTTTGCAGGTTCTCCAGACTCGCGGTTTTGCGTTTGCGCAGGATGCTCGCGATGTCGGCGGCGACTTCCTGGAATACCGGGTCGTAAGGCGCCATGCCCGCGCTGCGGTTCGGGTTGTGGAAGAAGTATTCATCGACCCGGTGCTTGTAGGTCTTCTTCATCCAGCGCCGGCCCGACACGTCCTTCACTTCCACGCTGATCTCCACGTCTTCGCCGTTGGACTTCCTGATCGTGCCCAGCACGTAAAGCTCGCCGCTCTCGTCGGTGCCCGGCGTGACGCGCACCGCGCCGAAGGTGTCGGTCTCTTCCAGCGCGCGCTTCATGGAGAGCGCAAACTTGTTGGCTTCGACGCGTCGCAGCTCCGGCCACACCCCTTTCTTTTCGTAGGTCTTCGGGTCTTCGGGGATGCCCGGGTCGAAGGCCGGCACGATCACGTCGAGGCGCGGCCCGGCATAAGGCGCGAAGCCTTCGTTTTCCGGCGCCCGTCGCGCGGCCCGGTGCGGGGCCGCTTCGCTGCCGGCCCCGACGCCCACCTGCGGCGACGAAGCGCCTCCCCCCGCGCAGGCGGCCGACAGCAGCGCCAGTGCGCCGAGCAGCGCGGCGGCCCGCAAAGGGCCCGCAGCGTGCACGCGGCCGATGATTCGCATGTCAGTTGACTTTCGGCTGCTCATCTTCTTGTTCCTCCAGGGGGTCGAAGTCGGCCGGCGGCAGGCCCTTGTACTTGCGGTATTCATTCCACAGGCGCTCGCGTTTTTGCGGGTCCGGCTCGTTGATGGCGGCCTGGCGGATTTGCGCTTCGAGCACGCTGTCGTTGTCTGCAGGCGGAATGTCCTGCGGCACCCGACCGCCGCCGCTCTGCACGCTGCGCTTCCGGTCGCCCGCGGCTGCAGTGCTTGCTTGCGTCTCGGCCTGTGCGCCACCCGACTGCTGCTCGGCGCCCTGCATTCCGTTCTTCGCCGCGCTTTGCGAAGTGTTTCCCGCCCCCGAAGGACTCGACACCTCGCCCGGCGCCTCGGTTCCGGAAACCGA
>CAZJXU010000229.1:0-18213 GCA_964550095.1 uncultured Spirochaetales bacterium
GGCCGCCCCCGCGGCCCCCGACCACCCCGGCGAGTTCTCGAACCAGCTCGCCCGCGGAGAGGCGGCCGGAGAGGTCCGGCGTCAGGCCCAGCGCCAGAGACACGCGCCCCGCATCCACTGCAGTCGCCAGCACCACGCCGCTGCCGAGGCGCGCGCGCAAGTCGTCCACCAGGCCGCGCAGTTCCTTGCCGCCGAGTCCTTCGCTGCGATGCACCAGCACTTTGACGCCCGCCACCTCGCGCACGGCGGGCGCTTCGCCGCCGCCGGCAGCGCCGCCCGCGGCCGCGCGGCGCCTAAGCTGCGCGATTTCCTTTTCCGCGCTGCGGCGCTCTTCCAGAAGGCGCTCGATGCGCTCTACGACTTCTGCGGGCGGGGTCTTGAGCCGCTCCGCGGCATCCTGCAGCGTGCGCTGCTGCCGGCGCAGGTGCGCCAGCGCGCCCCGGCCGGTGAGCGCTTCGACGCGGCGCACGCCTGCAGCCACTGCACTTTGCGAGACGATGGTGAGCAGGCCGATGTCGCCGGTGGCGCGCACGTGGGTGCCGCCGCAAAGTTCATTAGAGAAGTCGCCGAAGGTCACCACGCGCACCTCTTCGCCGTACTTCTCGTCGAAGATGGCGACCGCGCCGGCGGCGACCGCATCGTCATAGCCCTTGTGCTCCACCGCGGCGGGGCGGTTTTCCAGAATCCAGCCGTTCACCAGATCTTCGATTTCCACGAGCTGCGCTTCGCTGAGCGCGGCGTCGTAGGTGAAGTCGAAACGCAGGCGATCCGGCGCCACCAATGAGCCTTTTTGAAGCGCCTGCTCGCCCAGCACGCGGCGCAGTGCGGCGTGCAGCAGGTGCGTGCCGGAATGGTTGCGGACAGTCGCTGCACGCGCGGCGGCATCCACTTCGAGCCTGGCCGTTTCGCCGCTGCGCACGCGGCCTTCGCCCACCACGCCCCGGTGCACCACCAGCTCGCCCGGCTTCTTTTGCGTGTCTTCCACGTCGATGCGTCCCGAAGGCGTCCGGATCACGCCCCGGTCTCCCACCTGCCCGCCGCCTTCCGGGTAGAAAGGCGTTTCCGGAAACACCGCTTCGACCCGGTCGCCCGGGCCCGCTTCTTCTACCAGCGCGCCATCCGCAAGCAGCACGCGCAGTTCGGCCTCGCCGGTGAGCGCATCGTAACCGGTGAACTCAGTGGAAATGTCCCGCGCGATGCGACCGTAGAGCTCGCCCACGTCGCTGTCGCCGCTGCCCGACCAGGCCGCGCGCGAGCGCGCACGCTGCCGCTCCATTTCCCCCCGGAAGCCCTCTTCGGATGTGAAAAGGCCGTGCTCCTTCAGGATGTCCCGGGTCAGGTCCAGCGGAAAGCCGTAGGTGTCGTAGAGGCGAAAGGCGGACTCGGCAGGCAGCGCGCTCTCGCCGCGCGCCTTCAGTTCTTCCACCTCGCCTTCCAGCAGGGCCAGCCCGCGGGTCAGGGTTTGCAAAAAGCGTTCTTCCTCGCGGCGGGCGTGGGCGATGATGTACGCGCGGCGCTCCGGAAGCTCGGGGAAGGCTGCGCCCATTTCGTCGATCACGCACGCCACGACTTCATGCAGGAAGGGCGTTTCGCGGCCCAGCAACACGCCGTAGCGGGAGGCCCGGCGCAGGATGCGCCGGAGCACGTAGCCGCGGCCTTCGTTTGCAGGCAGCACGCCGTCCCCGAGCAGGAAGGCGACGGCGCGGGCGTGGTCGGCCACAACCCGCAGCGCGACCTCGCGCTGCCCTTTGGAAACGCCCGGCGCGGGGCAGAGTTCCTGCGCTCTTGCCAGCAGCGGCGTGAACAGGTCCGTCTCGTAGTTGTTCTGCTTGCCCTGCAAAATCTGGGCGAGGCGTTCCAGACCCAGCCCGGTATCGACGGAAGGCTTCGGCAGCGGAGTCATCTTGCCGGAGGCGTCCCGCACAAACTGCATGAACACCAGGTTCCAGAATTCCAGGAAGCGCCCGCTCTCGCTCGAGGGGTCGTCGTTCGGGAAATCCGGCAGCGGGCCCCGGTCCAGGTGGATTTCGGAACAGGGGCCGCAGGGGCCGGTGTCGCCCATGGTCCAGAAGTTCTCCGCCTCGCCCAGCCGGTAGATCTTCTCCGGCGGGAATCCTATCTCCTGTTCCCATATTTTCGCGCTCTCGTCGTCTTCGTGGAAGACCGAGACCACGAGGTCCTTCATCTCGAAGCCGAAGTGCCCGGTGAGCAACTCCCAGGCGAGGCCGATGGCTTCCTGCTTGAAGTAGTCGCCGAAGGAAAAGTTGCCGAGCATTTCGAAGAAGGTGTGGTGGCGGTTGCTCGGGCCCACTTCTTCCAGATCGTTGTGCTTGCCGGAGACGCGCAGCACCTTCTGGCTGGAGACCGCGCGCGGCCAGGTGGCAGGCTGCTCTCCGCTGAGCAGACGCTTGAAAGGGACCATGCCCGCGTTCACGAAGAGCAGCGTGGGGTCGTCCTGCGGCGCCAGGCTCGCGCTCGGGACCCGGTGGTGGCCCCGGGCCTCGAAGAAGGAAAGGTAGGTTTCGCGGATGGCTTTTGCGCTGAGGCTCACCGGCCCTGCTCCTGTGCGCCGCGCCGGGCGCTCGTGGCGGCGGCAGTTTCGCAAAGATTACAGCCTGACCCTGTTCCCGCACACGGCGGGCCCCGATGCGATTCGGAAAAGCGCACGCGGCGCCGCACGGAGCGCCGCGCTCCTCTGCCCGCCGCGCGCGGCATTCTGCGCGCCACGCTCCCCCCTCTCGACTCGGCGAATCGACCGACTCGGCGACTCGGCGCGCTGCCGCACGCAGCGTGCATGCGCCGGGCGTGGGCGTGCCCGCACGCGCGACAAGGCGCGGGCGCGGCCCCGGCATCGCGCACGGGGCCGCGCCGCTCCTTCGCCTCGCGCCTCAGCGGGTGTTTTTGGCGGCGGCCGCGAGGGCAGGCTTGGCCGGCGCCTCGGCGGGGGCCTTGGCGGCGGCTTTGCCGCCCTTGCCGGCCTTGCCCGAGGTACCGGCGGCGGCCGGGGCGTCCGCGCCTTCCTTCGCAGCGTCCGCAGCGCCGTTCGCCGCAGCGGGCGCGCTTGCCGCATCCGCAGCGCCCGCCTTGCCTGCCTTGCCCGCTTCGGCCTTCGCCTTCGCCTCCGCGCGGCCCGGGCGCGCGAGGCCCTTGGCCTCGTACACGGCGTCCGCCACGCGCTCGCGGATTTCCGGGTTTTCGCGCAGGAAGCGGCGCGCGTTTTCTTTGCCCTGGCCGATGCGCTCGCCATCGTACGAGAACCAGGAGCCGCTCTTCTCGACGATGCCGCACTCCACGCCGAGATCGATCAGGTCGCCTTCGTAGGAGACCCCCTCGTTGTAGAGGATGTCGAACTCGGCCTGGCGGAAGGGCGGCGCCATCTTGTTCTTCACCACCTTGACGCGGGTGCGGTTGCCCACCACCTGGTCGCCGTCCTTGATCGCCGCGATGCGCCGCACGTCGAGGCGCACCGAAGAGTAGAACTTGAGGGCGTTGCCGCCGCTGGTGGTCTCCGGGTTGCCGAACATGACGCCGATCTTCATGCGGAGCTGGTTGATGAAGATGACCGTGGAGGAGGACTTGGCGACGGTGCTGGTGATCTTGCGCAGCGCCTGGCTCATCAGCCGCGCCTGCAGGCCGACGTGGTGGTCGCCCATCTCGCCCTCGACCTCGGCGCGCGGCACCAGCGCCGCCACCGAGTCGATGACGACCAGGTCAACCGCCCCGCTGCGCAGCAGCACGTCGCAGATCTCCAGCCCCTGCTCGCCCGTGTCGGGCTGCGAGACCAGCAGGTCTTCCACCTTCACCCCGAGCCGCCGCGCGTACCCGACGTCGAGGGCGTGCTCGGCGTCGATGAAGGCTGCAACGCCGCCCTGGCGCTGCACCTCGGCCACCGCGTGCAGGGTGAGGGTCGTCTTTCCGCTCGACTCGGGGCCGTAGATCTCCACCACCCGGCCGCGCGGGTAACCGCCGATGCCGAGCGCGAGATTCAGGCTCGCACTGCCGCTCGAAAAGGCGCTCACGCTGCGGTCGATGGAATCCTCGGTCATGGTGAGGATGGCGCCCTTGCCGAACTGTTTCTCGATCGATGAAATCGCCAGCTCGATCGCCTGCTTCTTCTGTTGTTCTGTGCCCTGGCTCGGCACACTGCTCTTGCTCATGTCAACCTCTCTCGTGTGATGTGTGGGTGATGCGATGAAGTCGCCCCCATGGCGAACCCCAATGGAATCGTTGCGAGTGCGTGGTAATCGGGACCGCTCTCGCCGAGATCGCTGCGCAGCAGAGTCACGCTGTCCGCGCGCCAGGCCTCTGCCGCCGGCGCGGGCGCTTCGAGTTCCGGCAGGCGCCGCGCCCGCAGCCTGCCCAGCGTGAGGTGCGCACTAAAGGCATCGCGCCCGGGGCGCACGCCGCTTTGCTGTACGCCACGCTGCACGCGCTGCGCCAATTCGCCGAGCGGCGCTTCCGGCGCCGGGGGCAGCACCACCACGCGCGGGCGCGCCGCAGAGGGGAAGGCGCGGGGGGCGCCGAGCTGGAAGGCAAAGGGCTCGGCGCCGGCCAGCGCCTCCGCCACGCAGCCCTCGAGTTCGGCGATTTTCTCATTGGCCACGTTGCCGAGAAAACACAGGGTGATGTGATAGTTCTCCGGCGGCGTCCAGCGCACCGCGCTGCCGCCGGGACGCGCGGCCAGGCGCGCCGCTAGCTGCGCCGCCGCATCGCGCAGCGCCTGCGGCGGAGTCAGCGCAAAGAAGACGCGCTGCACGGCGCCCTGTTTGCGCGCGGAGATGCTTTGCCCGATCACGACCCGCTCCTTTGCTGCGCCGGCGGGGCTGCCGCCGCTGCCGACGACGCCGGCCCCGACGGCCCCCGTGTCCGCGACGAACCCGGCCCCGCCGAGAGCCCGGTGGAAAGCGGCGCTTCGCCGAGCAGCTCGCGGCGCAGGCGGTCGAGGGCCGCCTGCACCGTGATTTGCCGGTGGCGCTCCCGGTCGAAAGGAAACAGGAAGCGGCGGGCGTCGGCGCCTTCGGGCGAGGCGAAGCCGATGCACACCGTCCCCACCGGCTTTTCCTCGCTGCCGCCGCCCGGCCCGGAAATGCCCGAGGTGGCCAGCGCGTAGTCGGCGCCGAAGCGTTTGCGGGCGCCCTCGGCCATGGCCTGTGCGACCGGCTCCGACACCGCGCCGTGTTCCTGCAGCAGCGCCTCGGGAACGCCCAGCAGTTCCTGCTTCACCCGGTCGGCGTAGGCGGTGACTCCGCCCAGGAAGTACGCCGAAGAGCCCGGCACCGCGGTAATGCGGCCCGCCAGCAAACCGCCGGTGCAGCTCTCCGCCGTCGCCAGCGTGGCCCGGCGCTCGGCAAGCAGGGCGCCCACCACGGACTCCATGGTCTGGTCATCGCGGCCGTACACCAGGCTGCCGAGCCGTTCGCTGAGCGCCGCGCACAGTTCCTCCAGCCGCCGCCCGGCCTCCGCTTCGCCCCGGCCGCGCGCGCTCGCGCGCAGGAAGTTGTCCGGCCAGGTGGTGCGGAAGCCGAGCTCGACATCCTCGCCACGGGCCAGGTCGCAGAGGGCGTCCTCCAGCGACGATTCGCCGATGCCGAAGGTGCGCAGCATGGCGCTGCGCAGCACCGGGGCGCCGGGCGCCTGGCGCGCGCGCAGACGCGGCAGCACCTGTTCGTCCAGCATGCGGTACAGCTCGCGCGGCACGCCCGGCATGCAGAAAAACAGCGCGGAGTCGGTTTCGAGCATGCAGCCGGGCGCCGTGCCCACCGGGTTCGGCAGCACCTCGGCGCCCTCGGGAAACCAGGCCTGCTTTTCGTTGGAGGGCGACATGGTGCGGCCGAAGCGCTCGAAGTAGGCGCGCATGGCGTCGAGCGAAGGCTGGTGCAGCGCCAGCTTGCGGCCCGCCATGCCGGCCAGGACTTCGATGGTGATGTCGTCGCGCGTCGGGCCGAGGCCGCCTGAAACCAGCACCGCGTCGCTGCGCCGCCCTGCCCTGTTAAGGGCGTCCTCTATGTCGCGCGGATCGTCGCGCACCGAGGCGTGGAAGCGCACGTGCATGTCGAACTCGCGCAGACGCTCGGAGAGATGGGACTTGTTGGAATCCACGATCTCGCCGCGCAGCAGTTCATCCCCGATGGTGAGCACTTCCACAATCACCGGACTTCTCCGAAAACGCCCAGCGCAATTGCCGCCAGCAGCAAGCCGCCCGCCAGCGCGCCTGCGGCCAGGTCGTCCAGCACCACGCCGAGCCCGCCCCGGGCGTTGCGCTCCAGCCAGGCCACGGGGCCCGGCTTAAAGATGTCCAGGCCGCGAAACAGGAGGAACGCGGCCAGCACGGCGTAAAGGGCGCCCGGCCCTGCGCCCAGGATGAGCACGGGCATCAGCGCCGTCAGTTGTCCGAGGATTTCGTCAATCACGATGCGCGGGTCGTCCTCCACGCCGAAAATGCGGCCGGCCCGGTCGGCCGACCAGATGCTGAGCGGCAACAGGCCGACCCAGGCCATTACGGCGGTCCACACAGGTATAGGCGAAAGGATAACGAAAGTCAAGGCCGGAATTATCGAGCCGAAAGTGCCGGGGGCCAGGGGCAGCAGGCCCACGCCGCCGCCGGTCGCCAGCGCCAGGGCGGCGGCATGCAGGGCGGCTCCTCCGGCCGGGGGGTCGGTTGCTCGAGCGGACACGGGGTTCCTCGATGACCGGAGGAGGGTTTCCTGGAAGCGCGGGGGGCGCCGCCCTCGTCCATAGTTTCCGACGACAAGGGCGTTTCGTCAAGTCCGGAAATGCGAGCGGCTTGTCAAGGGGCGGGGGGTCTGTGTCGTCCTTGTGTCGTCCTAAATCGGGGTCGGTCGCCGCTTGGGGCGGGCGACCGTGCCGCCGACCGCCTGCCTGGGGGCGGGCGACCGCGCCTTGGGGCCGCTGTGGGCGTCCCCTTTCAAGGGGTTTGGAGGCGGCACCCGGACGCCGGGTGCATCAGGCATGTGCATCCGGCTGGATATAGGTTACAGCCAGGCTCGAATTTCCTGTTTCCGCCAGGCGGAAATGGCCTCGTTTGGCCTACGGAGGGCTGCCCCGGGAAGTCCCAGCCGGGGACAGGCTGCCTCCACAGCCCAGAGCGGCCAGCCGTATCGGCGGCTGCCGAAACCGGGGGGCTGGCCGCGCCCGGCCCTGCCGGCAGTGTCGGCTGCGCTGACCGGGTTCCTCCGTCCATCGCCCCGAGCGGCGGTCAACCGCCCGATTTTTCCGCCCACCTTCCCGGGCCAGTCCGACCGAGGCTGAGCGGCGTGGTGGCGGCTGCGGGAACCAGCGCGGTGAGTGGGTGCGAAGGACGCGCGGCGTGATACACTGCGGGCGTCGGGGCATACGCAAATATCCGGACAATGTCCGGGTGAAAAGTGCCTTCTCGGAAAGCGTCCCTGCCCCGACCCTTCCTTGAGGTACAGATGCCCCAAGTTGAACGCCATGTCCGATTCGGTCAGCGCAGGGAAAACCGCCGCTGCGAAAACCCGATTCCGCGTTTTCAAAAATCGCTAGAGCGATACGGTCGATATGGTGCCTAAACTTTCCGATACATATAGCGCGGCGACCGAAGCAGCGCGTGAGTATGCCAAAGCAGCGCACGAGTTGGCCGCTGCGGTACACGAATTAGCCGCTGCGGCGCGCGAGACGGCTGTTGCGACGCGCGATTTAGGCGCTGCGAAGTACGAGCGAGCTGCTGCGATGCGCGTGGCTAGCGATGCTGATTTCGAGCGAGTCACTGCGATGCACGAGGTTGCCGCTGCGATGCGTGAGTATGCTGATGCGACACGTGAGCATGCTGATGCGACGCGTGAGTATGCCGATAGTAAGCGCACGAATTCCAAAGCGACAATCGAAGAAGCCGAAGTGGTGCGAAAGCAAGCCGAATCGCATCGCTCGGAGGCCTATGATCTGCGCACAGAGGCTGCTGTGACGCACGAACAAATTGAAAAGACGCGCGAGATTACCGAAGAGGCGCGCAAGTATGCCGATAGTCAGCGCAAGCGTGCCGATGGTGATCGTGCGGATGCCTTGAAGCTGCGTGCGAGTGCACAGGAGGCACGAAAGTATGCCAAAATGATGCGTGAAATTACCGAAGGGCGAAAGTAACCAGCGCGCAATTTAACCTGTATCGAGCCGCCTCTGTCCATGGAAAAAGCCAGCTCCCGTATCGGAGCGCGGTCACAAAAAAAGAGGCAACCAGTCCCCCGCCCCTCGGGGCGCCTCCCCGTCCGCCTCTTTTGACAAGTCGGTGTATCCTTCCCCCATGGCCGTACTTGGCGTCGATTGGGGAACAAAGCGCATCGGGCTGGCCGTTTCGGACCCGGCGTGCAAGATCGCCCTGCCGGCAGGCACGCTGGTCCGAAGCGACGCAGGCCGGGACATGGCTGCGCTCGCGCGCCTGGTGGCGGAGCGCGGCATCGAGGAGGTGGTGGTGGGCCTGCCCCTGCACATGGACGGGCGCGCGGGCGAGAGCGCGCAGGCGGCCCGGCGTTTCGCCGATGATCTGCGCGAGGCAACCGGTCTGCCTGTCGCCACGCTCGACGAGCGGCTGAGCAGCGTGGAGGCCAAGCGCGCCCGGGATGAAGATCCGCGCCGGGGGGCGCCCGGCAAGCGCCGCCGTTTTGACGCGGCGGCGGCGACCCTGCTGCTGCGCACCTATCTGGCCCTGCGCGAACAGCGCGAGCGCGAAGGGCGCGAGCGCGAACGGAACGAACAGGGCGGCGGAGAGGCCCGGTGAGCGCCTGGGCGATCCGACCGTCGGTGCTGGCGCTGCCTGCGACACTGTTCGGTGTCACACTGGGGTGCTGGCTGTTCCAGGAATACAGCCTGCGTCCACCGGCGGGCCCGCCCGTGGATGCTTTGTTCGTGGTCGAGGCGGGCGCGTCGCTGGGCGGCACGGCGCGCGCCCTGCGCGCGCGCGGGCTGGTGCGCAGCGCCAATGCGCTGATTTGGCAGGCGCGGCTGACGGGGCGCGCGGGCCGGTTGCAGGCCGGGGAGTACCGCCTTTCCAGCGCGCTGGGCAGCCGCGAAATCCTGGCGCGCATCAGCCGGGGCCGGGTCGCAACGCACGAGGTGGTGATACCGGAAGGGCTGCGCCTGGAACAGGTGGCGGAACGCCTGGAGGCCGCGGGCCTGGCGCGGCGCGATGCATTCCTGGCGCTGGCGCGCAGCCCGGAGCAGGCGCGCGCACTCGGCATCGAAGGCGAGAGCCTGGAGGGCTACCTGTTCCCGGACACCTACCGCTTCGCACGCGGGCTTTCGACAAGGCGGGTGGCGCAGGCGATGGTGGCGCAGTTTCTGAAGGCCTGGGGGCCGCTGGCGCCGCGCGCGCAAGAACTCGGCATGACGATGAAGGAGGCGGTCACGCTCGCCTCGATTATCGAAAAGGAAACCGGCAGCGCCGGCGAGCGGGGGCTGATTTCCTCGGTGTTTCACAACCGCCTGGCGCGCGGCATGCGCCTGCAGACGGATCCCTCGGTGATTTACGGCATCCCCGACTTCGACGGCAACCTGCGGCGCGTTCACCTGGAAGACCGCAGCAACCCCTACAACACCTACGTGAGGAAGGGCCTGCCGCCGGGCCCGATCGCAGGCCCGGGCGCGGCTGCGCTGCACGCGGCGCTGTATCCGGAGCAAAGCGAGTACCTGTATTTCGTTTCGCGCGGCGACGGCACGCACGAATTTTCGCGCAGTTACGAGGAGCACCAGGCGGCGGTCCGAAAGTTCCAGTTGCGGCGCCGGCGCTGAGCGTTACTGCAGCAGGCGCGGGGCGCGCACGGCGAGGCGGCTTCGAGATGAGCGACGCTGCGAGCGAGCCCCAAATTTCGTGGTGAGCGCCTGCAGCAACCCGGGCGCACCCCGCCCCGCCTCAGGACTGGATCACCAGCTTCGAGAGGTTGGTCTTGCGCAGGTTCGTTTTGCGGATGAGCTGCACCAGTTCCACCACCTTGCGCGTGTCCGTTTCGAAAGGGTTATTGCAGCTCACGCGTATGTTGAGCAGGTTGCCGAGGCGGATGTTCGACCAGTCGAGGTCGTATTGTATGCCGTTTTGCCGGGCGAGCTTGATGAATTCGCCGCGCATGCGCGCGCGTGTGTCGGGGGGCGGGTCGGTCTTGGCCTTTTGCACTTCTTCGTCGCCCACGATGCGCTCCACTTCGCCCCTGCGCTCCAGCAGGTAGTACAGGCCGTTGCGGCAGCGGATGTCGTGGTATTGCAGGTCGAGCATGAAGACGCGCGGGTCGGACCAGCTCGCCCCCTTGTGCTCGATCCAGTTGCGAATCATCTTGCGCTTGATCACCCAATCGACCTTGGTGTCGAGCTTGTCCGGGTCGTCGGCCAGCGCGTCCAGCACCTCCTGCCACATGTGCACGCTGCGCTTTAGCTGCTCGCTCAGCGGGTAGCGCTCCATGTACTGCTGCGCCATCTCGCAGTACTCGCGCTGCACGTCAATGGGCGACACCTCCTTCCCGTTGTCGAGGCGCAGCTTGCGCCTGCAGGTGACGTCGTAGGAAATGTCCTTGATGGCCTTGACCGGGTTGCGCAGCGCGAAGTCCTTGTTGATGAAGTGGTCTTCGATCATCTGCAGCAGCACGGCGCACGTGCCCACCTTCAGAAAGTTGGTGTATTCGCTCATGTTGGAATCGCCCACGATGACGTGCAGGCGCCGGAACTTCTCCCGGTCGGCGTGCGGCTCGTCCCGGGTGTTGATGATCGAGCGGTCGTTGGTGGTCGTGCCTGAAATTTTTTGATAAATGTGCTGGGCGCGCTGGCTGATGAAGTAGTGCGTATCGCCCTGCGTGTGGAAGACCTTGCCCGCGCCGGAATATATCTGCCGGGTCACCAGGAAGGGGATGAGCTGCTCGGCCAGGTAATAAAAATCGACAGCGCGATCGACCAGGTAATTTTCATGGCAGCCGTAACTGTTGCCGACGAAGTCCGTGTTGTTTTTGAAAATGGAAAGACGACCGGGGATGCGCTCTTCGCTGATGCGCTGTTCTGCGTAGTACTGCAGGTCTTCCAGCACGCGCTCGCCGGCTTTGTCGTACACCAGGAGCTGGTGCGGCGAAGAGCATTCGGGCGTGGCGTATTCCGGGTGGCAGCCGGTGTCCTGGTAGAAGCGCGCGCCGTTTTCCAAAAATACGTTCAGAAAGTGCTCGGTGGTGATCAGCTTTTCGAACAGGAAGCGGATGGCCTTTTCCACCGGCAGGGTCTTGCGGCCCTCGGGCGTAAAGACGATGCCGTATTCGGTTTCGACGCCGTAGATGCGGTTTTGCACGCTCACCCCCGTCGCCCCGGCGCGGGGGCCGGCTTGTCAAGGGACGCGGCCTGCCGCCGCCGGGAGGCGGCAGGCGGCAAGGGCTTTTGACAAGTCAGCCGCACGCGCGGTGCGGAGCAGTGCGCCCAGCATAGCAACTCCACCGCCCGCCTTGTCCGCGGGCACGGGCCGGTCGATGCGACCGGGCGGGCGATGCGTGCGGGCCGGGCGATGCGGGCGGCGCACGAACGGGCGATGCGCGCGGGCAGCCACAGCGCGGGCGGGCGAAACGAAGGCGGGTCGAAAACGCGTGCGGACGGGCGATGCGCACGGGCAGCCGAAACATCGGCGGGCGGGCGGCCCCGCCTTCTGATACCATCACCGCCGTGAACCCCGTGCCTCTCCGCGAGCCCGCTTGAAACGCCACCCTTCC
Organism: uncultured Spirochaetales bacterium; assembly: GCA_964550095.1. Taxonomy (GTDB): domain Bacteria; phylum Myxococcota_A; class UBA9160; order UBA9160; family UBA6930; genus JAHRAN01. Next base: position 11,700 of record CAZJXU010000229.1, read on the forward strand.
GCACGCCGGGCTTCCGGGAGCGCACCACCATGTTCCTGGGCTGGAACATGGTGGGCGTCGCCTTTACCGCCCACGTCGTCTCTTCGGGCCTGGGCTTCTACGCCCTGTCGCGCCTGCTGCCGCCCCTGGCGGACGCCTACACGGAAGGCGCGCTGACCGGCGTCGCGCTCCTGCAAACCGCGACCAGCGCTGCGGGTTTCATCACAGGCCCGCTGGTCGGCCGCGCCACCGCCCGCTACCCGCTGCATCGCATCATGAGTATGGGCGCACTGGTGCTGGCGGCGGGCTTTTTCCTGGCCGCCTTCGCGAACGCCCTGTGGCAACTGGTGCTCATCTACGCCGTCGCCGTGCCCGTTGCGATCGGCGCGCTCAGCGGCATCGGCGCCAACCTGCTGGTTTCCAACTGGTTCGACCGGAAACGCGCCTTTGCCCTCGGCATCTCCCAGGTCGGCGTGTCGCTGCCCGGCATCTTCATCGGCTTCCTGGTTTCCTACACGCTGGAGCTGGGCGGCCTGCAGACCACCTTCCTGTGCTTTGCGCTGATTTCGCTGCTGCTCTGGCCCCTGCTCCACTTTTGCGTGATCGCGCACCCGGCAGAGCGCGGGCTCGGCCCGGACGGCGGGCCGCCGCACGCAGCGGGCGCGGGGGGCGCACGCGACATGAAGCCGGCGGAGGTGTTTCGCGACCGCAACTTCCTGCTGGTCGGCGTCTCGGCGGGCCTTTGTTTCGCGGGCGCCACCGGCATGATTCAACATTCGATCAACATGGCGCGCGTTGCGGGGCACAGCGAAGCTGCGGCCAATGCACTGCTCTCGCTGATGGCGGTCGGCGCGGCGCTCGGCAAGCCCGGCTTCGGCGCCCTGACCCAGATGATCGGCGAACGCGCCGCCTACCTGACCGCCATCGTCAACCAGATCATCACCCTGCTGCTGATCGCCGCCACCCAGCAGAGCTACCCGCTGCTGGCGGGCAGCGCCCTTATTTTCGGGCTCTCTTTCGGCGGCATCCTGCCGCTGCTGGGCGCCTTGCTGGCGCGCATCTTCGGCGCCGAGCGCTTCGGGCCTGCCATGGGCTATGTCGGCCCGGTGCTGATTCCCTTCCAGATGGGCGGCATTCCATTCGCGGCCTGGGTCTGGGACACCTGGGGCAGCTACACGCCTGCCATCTACACCTTCATCGGCACCGCGGCGCTGGCCTTTGTGCTGACGCTCTTCTTGCGGCTTCCGCCGCATCCGCCAGGGGTTGCGGGGGGCGAGTTCGCACGGGACGGATGAGTTAACCGCGGTCGATACGGTCGGTCGCCGACAAGTATCGTGCGCCGTCCGACATTGCAGGCAAGCGGCGACCGACCACGTCCGTTGGTAAGTCACCACCGCATCCGCCGGGCGCTGCGGGGATGCCGCGCCGACGCCGCCTTCCGCGTAGCGGCGGCGGTGCGTTGGAATGACGCTGCTCGCAGACCGGCTGTGACGCCGGCGCCGCCGGGAAATTCGTGCAAAGCGAATGGGTGATGCGTGTCGCCAATACGACCGTTGATACGTCAGGCTGCGTCTTTTGACACGTCAACGGCCGATTTGCCCGCCGTCCACCACCATGGCTTCGCCCGAGACCCAGCGCGCCGCCGGGGAGCACAGCCAGAGCGCCGCTTCCGCGACGTCCTCGGGGCGGCCCAGTGCGCCGCCCGGCAGTGCCTTCACAAACGCGCGGGCCGCGGGGGCCTCCTGCGAAAGGAATTCGCGCATCATTCCGGTGTCGGTCATGCCCGGGCAGAGCGCGTTCACGCGAATGCCCGCATCGTAAAGCTCCCGGGCTGCGGCCTTGGTGAGACCGAGCACGCCGTGCTTGGCCGCGGTGTAATGCGGCAAACCGGGCGCGGCCACGATGCCGGCTCCCGATGCGGTGTTGCAGATGACGCCGCGCATGCCGTCCAGCGGCGCTTGCGCTTTCATCTGTATCACTTCGTGTTTCATGCACCAGTACACGCCGCTCAGGTTGACGGCGAGCATGCGCTGCCAGCGCTCCTGCGAGAGTTCCTCGAAGGCCGCGGGCTGGTCGGAGATGCCGGCGTTGTTGAAGGCGCAGTCGATGCGCCCGAAACGGTCAACCGCGGCGGCCACCAATTCCTGCACGGCGCTCTCGTCTGCGATGTCGGCGATGTGCAGCTCGGCCTCGCCGCCTGCGCTTTGCACCAGGGCGCGGCTTTCTTCGAGACCCTCGGCATCGACATCGGAGAGCAGCAGGCGCGCGCCCTCGCGGGCGAACACAAGCGCCGCGGCGCGGCCGATGCCGGATGCGGCGCCGGTCAGGAGAGCCGTCCGGCCTTCCAGCACACCCATGTTTTCCTCCTTGTCTGCGCGCGCCGCGGCGGCGGGCCGACATGCACGCATGGCGCCCGCCGGGCAAAGGCGCTGTAACGCTGCACCGGGTGAGAGCGCCCCGCCGGGCCCTTCCGCCCGCAAGGCAGGCGCCCGCCGAAAACGCCGCCGCCGGACGTCGCCAAGCGGGCTATGCTGCCAAAGATGGCGCTTCCCTACCGCAGCTACGCCGAACAGGCGCTTCACTATTTTAACCGTCCGCACCAGGGCGAGCCGCCCGGCCCGCTCAGCGGCCCCGCCGCCTGGCGGGGAGAAGATTACGCGGGGCGAGACGACTGGCGCATCCGGCTGGACGAGACGCAGATCGCGGAAATCGAAGCCGGGCTGGCGCATTCCCAGCGGTGCGGCCTGCCGCAGGCGGAACTGCGTCCGGAGCACTTTCCGCTGCCCGGCCTGGCCGATGACTTCGCGCGCTGGCGCAGGGAGCTGCTCTGCGGACGCGGCTTTTTGCTGATTTCGGGCCTGCCGGTGCAGCGCTGGAACCAGGAAGAAAGCGAGCGCTTTTTCTGGGCCTTCGGCCTGCACCTGGGCACGCCGGGTGCGCAAAACCCGCAGGGCGACCTGCTCGGACACGTGGAAGACACGGGCGACGATCAGCAAGACCCGCTGGTACGCCTGTATCGCACCTCGGCGGAGATCGCCTACCACTGCGATGCGGCGGATGTCGTGGGCCTGCTCTGCCTGGATGCGCCCGGACAGGGCGGCGCCAGCCGCATTGCCAGTTCGGTGGCCGCCTGGAACGCGCTGCATCGCACAAGGCCCGAACTCGCGCAGCGGATGTTCGCCGCGGTGCAGCTCGATCTTCGCAACGAACAGCCGCCGGGCATGAAGCCCTGGCTTGCGATTCCGCCCTGCCGCTACGCGGACGGCGTGCTGCGCACCTTCTACCACAGCGATTACTTTCGCTCCGCGGAGCGCCATCCGGAGGTCGAGTTCGACGCGCTCGAAAGGGAACTTTTCGACGGCTACGAAGCCATCTTGAAGGCGCCGGGCTTTGCGCTGGAGATGCAGCTACGGCCCGGCGATTTGCAACTGCTTTCCAATCACAGCATTGTGCACGCGCGCGGCGCTTACCGGGATGTCCCCGGTGCGGCGCGGCGTCACCTGCTGCGGCTCTGGCTTTCGCTGTAGCCGGGCGCGCGGGTGCGGGGCGCAGGGTGCGTGCCCAGGCACTGCCCGGACGCCGACGCGCCGGGCGCAGCAACGAGGGGGTTCTCCATGTCCGAGTTCGAGTTTTGCAAGGTAGAGCGGGACGGGCGTTTGACGGTGATCACCATCAGCCGCCCCGAGCGCATGAACGCGCTGCATCCGGCGGCCAATCGCGAGCTGGCCGCCGCCTTTGACGACTTCGAAAACGACCCCGAGCAGTGGGTGGCGATCATCACGGGCGCGGGGGAGCGCGCCTTTTGCGCCGGCAACGACCTGAAGCACCAGGCCAGCGGGGGCGACATGAGCGGTCAGCCGCAGAGCGGCTTCGCCGGGCTCACGGCCCGCGAGGGCCTGGTGAAGCCCGTGATCGCCGCCGTGAACGGCATCGCCATGGGGGGCGGTTTTGAAATCGCCCTGGCCTGCGACCTGATCATCGCCGACGAAGGGGCCGTGTTCGCGCTGCCGGAGCCGCGCGTGGGCCTGGCCGCGGTGGCGGGCGGCGTTCATCGCCTGCCCCGCCAGATCGGACTCAAGCAGGCCATGGGCATGCTGCTGACCGGGCGGCGCGTGCCGGCGGCCGAGGGCAAGGCGCTGGGCTTCGTCAACGAAGTGGCGGCAAAGGGCAAGTCGCTCTCGGCTGCGCGCGCCTGGGCCGAACAGATACTGGAGTGCGCGCCGCTCTCGGTGCGCGGCAGCAAGCAGGCCGCCATGCAGGGGCTCGCGCACGCGGACGTGCACAGCGCCATGGCGCAGCGCTACGAGCAGTTGCTGCTGATGCTGAAGAGCGAGGACTTCGTGGAAGGGCCAAAGGCCTTCGCCGAAAAGCGCGCGCCGAAGTGGAAGGGCGCCTGAGGGGGCGCGCCGCCGCGGCTTCGTGGCTTTAGCGGCTTGGCTGCTTGTAACGGTTCAGTGATCGTGCGCTTATCGACTGAGCGACCCAGCGACCGTGCGGCCCGGCGGCTTGGCGGCTGCGCGGTCCGGTGACTTCGCAGCCCGTCGGTGGCTTGGCGGCTGCGCGACTGCGCGGCCCGGTGGTTCAGCGGTCCGGCGTTTCAACCCCCATGCGTTCCCGGAGAGCGCGGTCGCTTTGCAGCGAGGCCGCCAGCAACAGCCAGTCCAGGGGCATGCGCCCGATGCCCGACTCCGCGCTCCTCGCCGAAGCAAAACTCAGCGTGGGGGCGACGTAGTAGCAGCGGCCGTGAAACTGCGGATTCTCGGCGAGGAAAGCCTTCATGCCCGAGCGGCTGTGCTTGGGCGAGCTGCCGATCTCCAGGGCCAGCGGCTCAGAAGGGGCGTCATAGACGAAGTCCACCTCGTGGTTTCCCCTTCTCCAGTAGTAGAGACGATGTCTTTCCTGTTCGGCGAGCGTGCGCAGGTGAGCCGCCACCATGTTCTCCTGCAAGACGCCCAGTTCCGCAGGGTCGTCGAGCCACCTCTGCCCGCGCTGTAGTACCGCGTTGCGCACGGCGCCATCAACAAAGTAGAGCTTCCTGCCCCGGCGCTGCACGTCGGCTTCCTTGCCCCCGTAATTGGGCAGGGTAAACACCAGATAGGTCTGGTCCAGGTAATCGATGTAGCTGTTCAGGGTGGGCTTGCTTATGTCGGTAAGACCCGCGCTGATATTTTTCGGAGACAGAATGCCCGTCACCTGCCCGGCCAGCGTGTAGAGCAGGCGTTCGATATTCATGGGGTCGTCCACGCGAAAGGACCGGGGGATGTCTTTGTGGATCGCACGTTCAATGGCGTCGTCGCGCAATATGCGCTGGGCTTCCTTGAGTTCTTTTTCCTCCCACCCCCGGTCAAGACCGTGCTCATCGCTCGCCGCCCCGAGGCTTTTGACCAGGATTTCGGGGAAGCCCCCCATGCACAGCAGGCGCCGGCGCTCGAGCGCGAGCCTGGATGCAGAGGGCGGCGCCTGCGCGATGCGCTCCACGGTATCCGCCAGGTACGGCGCCGCACCGATCTCCACGGGTACGCCACAGAGTTCCAGAAGCTCGCCCAGCAGGTAGGGTGCCAGGTGCAGCTCCTGCCAGCGACCGATGCCGCTTTCCACCCTGCCCTTGTGCATCGCCGCGCTATCGCTCGCGCCGGCGATAATCTGTACCGGCCATGCCTGGTCATAAGCGGTCTTGAGCCAGCGGTCCCAGTGCTGGGCGTAGATGAGCTCATCCAGGAACAAAAATACCGGATGCTCGATCGTGGCCTCGGCGCTGCCGGCGGCGGCCCGGATGAAGTCCCCCAGATCGACATCCATGAGGGGTGGGTGATCCAGGCTGACCCACATCACCCGCTTTCCGTACACCCCGCTCCCCAGCAGGCTCTGCAGCGCCTGCTGCATGGCGGTGGTTTTGCCGACGCGCCTCGGGCCGAGGATGACCTGGTAACGCCTGTAGCGGGGCGCGAGCAGGCGCCCGGGAAGATACCGGCCCAGCGAGCGCACGGTGGAAGGCGCCTGCACGGAGTCCGGCCCGGCGCCTTCGCGCCACCACGGGTTCTGCTCGTTCAGTATCTCGGAGATCTCGGCGTTCTTAAGGAACATCTTTTCTCCCTGTTTTTCTTATCTTCGGTATAAGTATTTTATATTTTCCTTATATCGAAAACAAGGAATATTTGATAAAAAAAGTTTCCTTATTTTCAGAGGGTGAAAATCCACACAAGTTACTGAAAATAAAGGATATTTCCTTAAAATCGTCAAAATTCCCGTGTATTTCCGAATTTCCCCTCGGGGAATTCAGAATTTCTGAAATCACGAGGCGCGAGGCCGCCGAGGGGGCGTTTGGGCCGGAATCGGGGGCCCAGGGGCGCTCTCCCGGACGCCCGAGCGGCCTTCCGACCGGCCACACCCGCCGCCAAGCCGCGCCGCCGCCCCAGGCAGGCCGCCCGCCGATCAGACCGGCACGCCCGGCAGCCGCTCTCCCGGCCCGACCGCCGCGGGCCCGGCGTCCGCCCACCGCCGCGGGTCCGGCCTCTGCCCGGCCCCGGGCCCCACG
>CAZJXU010000230.1:0-4242 GCA_964550095.1 uncultured Spirochaetales bacterium
ACCGGCAAAGGGTCAGGGGGTTGGGACCAAGAGCTTGGGACCAAGAGCTTGGGACCAAGAGCTTGGGACCAAGAGCTTGGGGCCAAAGGGCCGGGGCCACAGATCGACAGGGGATTTTAACACGGTCAAATTCCATTTTCCAAGGGAATTTTCCTTGTTAATTAGGAAGGGGCGGGGAGGGGCCCCGAGCCGCCGGGAATCCGCCCGCTCCGGGCGCGAAAACCGCCCCTCAGCCGGGAATCCGCCCGGTACAGCCGCTCAAACCGCCCCGCGGCGGCTCGAATCTGCCGGCCCGACCGCTCAAACCGTCCCGCGCGGTCCCTCCGGTTGCCGCAAACCGCCTCTGGAGCAGGGGAAATTGGCCCGGTACAGCAGCGAAAACCGCCGTTTCGCGGCCCCCGGGCCTGTTTTTTCAGGCCCCGGCGCCCTGCGGCGGCAGAAATTGCCCGCTGCCGGCCCGGATGCCGCCGTCCACCGGCAGCAGCGCCCCGGTGATAAAGCTCGCATGGGGCCCGGCCAGGAATTCGATGGCGGCCGCCACCTCGTGCGCCTCTCCGAAGCGGCCCAGCGGGATGGCCCGGCGCAGCCCCGCCGCCCAGGCCGGGTCGGCCTGCATGGTCGGCTCGGTCATGGGCGTGCGGATCGGGCCCGGACAGACCGCGTTGACCCGGATGCCTTCTGCCGCCAGCTCGAAGGCCGCGCTGCGCACCAGGTTCAGCACGCCTCCCTTGGCCGCGTTGTAGGCGACCAGGCCCGGGTCGGCGCCGAGGCCCGAGAGCGACGCGGTCACCACCACCGCGCCGCCTCCTGCACGGCGCAGCGCGGGCACGCCCGCCCGCAAACCCAGCAGTACACCGCGCAGGTTGACATCGAGTGCGCGGCCGAACTCCGTGAGATCCAGCGCTTCCAGCGTGCCGCCCACCGGCAGGCCCGCATTCAGCACCAGCCGATCCACGCGGCCGAAGCGCTCTTCGGCCAGGCGCACCGCGGCGGCGTTGTCGGCCTCCGAACACACGTCGCCGACCTGGTGGAGCAACGCGCCGCGCGCAGCATCGCGCGCAGCGTCCGGCGCGCCTGCGGAATTTGTCTGCGCCGCGGCGCCGGGTGTTAGTTCATCATCGGCACGCGGCTCTGCCAGATCCATGGTGACCACGTCCACACCCATCGCACACATGCGCAGCGCCGTAGCGCGGCCGATGCCGGATGCGCCTCCGGTAATCACACAAGCGGAACGTTCAGTCATGCAAAATTCCCTGGCGAGCGCGTGGCCGTCACGGACGCCCGCAGAGGGCGTCCCCGATTCAGTACGACACAGGCGCCTCCGGTAATCAGGCAAGCAGAGCGTTCGGCCATTCGAAACTCCCTGGCGAGCGCGTGGCCGTCACGGACGCCCGCCGTCGCAGCGCGGCAGCGTGCGTCCCCATTTTAGGACGACACACATGCACGCTCACTTCTGCTTCTTCCAGTAAGGCGCGCGCAGCGTGCGCTTGTTCAGCTTGCCCATGGTGTTGCGCCCGAGATCATCGCGAAACTCCACGGAGCGCGGGCACTTGTAGCCCGCGATGCGCTCCTTCGCGAAGGCGATCAGTTCTTCGGCAGCGGGCGGCCTCTCGGGGTCGCGCGCCGTCACCAGCGCGCGCAGTTCTTCGCCCATTTCCGGGTGCGGGATGCCGATGCAGGCCACGTCCGCCACTTCCGGGTGCATCATCAGCGCCTGCTCCGCCTCCGCGGGGTAAATGTTGACGCCGCCGGAAACCACCATGTCGGAAAAGCGGTCGGTGATATACACGAAACCCTCGTCGTCCAGGTAGCCGATCTCGCCCAGGGTGAACACGCCCGGCGAAAGATGCGCCGCGGCAGACTTCTCCGGGTCGTTGTGATAGACCACGCCGCGCCCGGTGGTGTCGCGAAAGTACAGCCGCCCCTCTTCGCCCGGCGGCAGCGGCTCGCCCGCGTCGTCCACCACCAGCGCTTCGAAGGGGGGCACGGCGCGTCCCACCGAGCCCGGGTGCGCCAGCCATTCCTCGGAGCCGATCGAACAGGTGGTGCCCACCTCGCTGGCGCCGTAGGCCTCCCAGATCACCGGCCCCCACCAGTCGATCATCGCCCGCTTCACATCCACCGGGCAGGAAGCGCCGGTGTGAAAGATGAACTTGAGGCTGGAGAGATCGTACTTCGCGCGCACCGCCTCGGGCAGCGCCAGCATGCGCACGAAGTGGGTCGGCACCATCACGGACGATTCGACCCGGTAGCGCTCGATGGCGGCCAGGGTGGCCTCCGCGTCGAAGCGCTGCAAAATCACCACCGGCACGCCGCCCACCAGGTTGCGCGAACCCGAGAGCGGGCCGGTGTGGTACAGCGGGCCGAACACGCCGTGCGTGCCGAAGCTCGCAAAGGGCCCCTGCGCCACCGCCGCCAGGTGTTCTTCGATGTTCCTGCCGCCGGCGAACATGGTGGGCGGCAGCTCGGTCCCCTTGGGACGACCGGTGGTGCCCGAGGTGTAGAGCAGGTTCGGCCTTGGCGCGTGCTCCGTCGGCGGGTCGCTGCCCGGCGCTTCGGCCAGCCAGCTTTGCCAGGCGCTGACTCCTGCAGGCAGCGCATCGCCCCAGCCCACCACCAGCGGCGTGTCCGCGCGCTTTGCCGCTTCCATGCCGCGCTCCGCCGTCTCCGGGCCGACGAACAGAATGCGCGCGCCGGAATCCTCCAGGATGTAGGCCGTTTCCTCCACGCCCAGGTGAAAGTTCACCGGCACGGAGGACGCGCCGCCCAGCAGCGCGCCGATGTGGGCGAGCGCCGTCTCCACCGCGTTTTCCGCGAACACCGCCACGCGACGTTCCGGGCCGAACTCGCTTTTCAGCAGCGCGTTTGCCGCGCGGTTCAGCAGCGTGTCCAGTTCGGCCCAGCCGAGCGCGCGCTGCGGATCGCGCAAGGCAGTCTGTTCCGGGCGCTCACGGGCGAGCTTTTTGGCGAAGGTGGTCACGGCGGGGCCGAGCTTACAACGCCTGCCCCCTGCCGTCTTCTTCGAGTCCGGAAAGGCACTGCTTGACGCGCAGGGAGGCGGGAATGTTGTCGGCGCCGATCACCCGGTCGATGTACTGCTGGAAGTGGTAGATGCGCCGCTCCTGGTAGCTGAGCGGAATGCCCGGCAGCGCGCCCGAATCGATGGAGCGCTGAATCCAGGGCAGGTTTTCCAGGTCTTCGTTCAGGATCACGTTGAAGGCATCGATCACGCCCTTCCAGTGCTCGCTGCCTTTGTCGGTGTTCTCTTCTCGCGTGCACCACACCACCTCGAACAGGGTGCGCTTCCGGGAGACCGGCCAGAACAGCAGCAGCGGAAAACGCACCGCGCCGATCGGAGTCACCAGGTTGGGGAAGATGGTGTAGGAGAGCGAACCGCTGCGAGCCATTTCGTGGCGCGGCCCGGATTCCAGCGGGTGCTGCGCCGGCTGCGCGCTGAAACTTTTCTCTCCCGTCTTGGCGGGAACCATCATGCGCGACAGGCCGCCGGGGAAAAGCGCCATCGATGCGCCCCGGTGATCGATGGCTGCATCCACCGTGTCCGGGTGGATATGCTTCAGGTGATACACCTCCAGGAAGGCGTCCACGCAGATCTTCCAGTTGACCGGAAGGTCGTACTGGTACTTGTGCACCAGTTTGAGCTTGTGGAACTCGAAATCCTGCAGCTCGTGAGCCAGCACGCCCAGGAAACTTTGCAGCGGGCGCGCCTGCGGGTCGCGGTTCACGAACACGAAGTTGCCGAAGCGCTCGCAGCGTATCTGCCGCAGCCCGCGCGCCGATTTGTCCAGGCCCGGGAACTCGTGCTCGTCGGGCACGCGCTTCAGCGTACCGTCGAGATCGTACGCCCAGCAGTGGTACTTGCAGACGAAGGTGTTCGCCTTGCCCGAGGCTTCGCGCACCACGGGCCCGCCCCGGTGCATGCAGGTGTTGTAGAAGGCGCGGATTTCTCCGTCCCTGCCGCGCACCAGCAAAATCGCATCGCCGCTCTTCTCCCAGAGCACGAAGCTGCCCGCCTCGGGAAGCTCGTCCGCGTGCGCCGCGAACAGCCAGCTCTTGCTCCAGAGGCGCTGCTGCTCCAGCGCAAAAAAGGAGTCGTCGATGTAGCGCCCGGCCGGAATGTCGGGCAGGGCGGGGCGCCCACCCGGCGGCGCGCCCCGCGTTTCAAAGCGGCGGAACTCTTCGTTGACCTGCTCGCGCAGGTACTCGCTGGTGGCTCGGTCCATG
>CAZJXU010000231.1:0-2652 GCA_964550095.1 uncultured Spirochaetales bacterium
GTCTTCAGGGTCCGCAGGCGGGTCCGGCGGCGTCGGCGCCGTGGACCTCGCCGCCGCATTCCCCGCCGCCGCCTTCGCGCTGAATGCCCCCACCAGGTCCGCGTTCTCATCCACGATGGTTCCCGCGGTTTCCGCCAGCCCGGCGCCGTAGAAGAAGCCCTGCACCGACTGCCCGCCGCCGCTGCCGCTGTAGGCGTTCGCCTGGCCCGTCAGGGTGGCGTTGATGTCATTCAGCGTGGCAGTGCGGAACGCCATGTTCGTCACCCGGTCCATCAGATCACTGATGCTCACCGTGACGGTGGACATGAGGCTGGGCGTCACCGCACTCCCCGGGTTCTGCCGGTCGGCCCCGTCGTAATCCGCCACATCCGACGTAACAATGCGCACGCGCGCATCGCCGACGATGGTGTTGCCGAAGGTGCCCTGCTCTTCATGCCGCGTGTCGATGCCGATGAAGGCCCCCGCCCAGTTCAGCGTTACATCGGTTCCCTTCGCAAAGCCGTCGCCCGCGCTGAACACGCTGCCCGGCTGGGTGTAATCGTGGTAGGGCGCGTTGCTGTAGTTGCCGCCGACGAAGGTTCCGTAGCGCAGGGGCGCGCCTTCCCGCTGATCCTCCCACCAGCCGAACATCGTCTCGTCGCCCACGCCCAGCACCGCCCGGAATGCAAGCTGCGGGCTCTGCTCGCTGATGGTTCCGGTGTCGTAATTTGTGGACGACTGCGTGTAGCGCAGCAGCGCCGCGCGTTCGCGTCCGCCCGCAGTCAGGCCCAGATCCGGCGCGGCGCCCGCATCGCTCGCCACATCCACAACGCTGCAGCCGGCGCCCTGCGCTGCGCCCGTGCAGGCAGCCCAGGTGTTCGACGCCAGCAGGTCGTCCACCCGGTCCGAGAACCATTCGTCCGCGCTGGTGAAGCCGGAGCCGGACGGCGCCGTCACCGTGGCGCCGCCCGTGGGCAAATCAAACGCAAACTCGATGTTCGCAGGAGGCTCCGGCTCAGCGATCACCGGCGGATCCAGCGGGTCCGCCCCCGCATCCGCGTTCCCGGCGTCGGCGCTCGCGCTGAAGGCCCCGGCCAGGTCCGCGTTCTCATCGACTATGGTTCCCGCGGTTTCCGAAAGGCCCACGCCGTAGAAGAAGCCCTGCAGGGTCTGCCCGCCGCCGCTGGCATCAAAGGAATTGTCCCGGCCCGTCAGGGTGGCGCTGATGTCCGCCAGCGCGCCCACCCGGAACGCCGGCCCGCCGGCAGCCACGATGTCCCGCAGCGCACTGATGCTCACCGTGACCACGGACATGAGTTCGGGAGCCACGGGACCCGTCGCGCTCGCCATGTCGGCCGGGTAAACCGCCACATCCGAGGTCACAATGCGGACGCGCGCATCGCCGACGATGGTGTTGCCGAAGGTGTCCGGGTTTTCCTCCCGCGTATCCACGCCGACAAACGCCCCTGACCAATTAAGCGTCACGTCATTCGCCTTCGCAAAACCGTTGCCGCCCGCCGCGCTGAGCGGCGCGGCGTAATCGTGGTAGGCCCGGTCGTTGTAAGTGCCGCCCACGAAGGCGCCGTAGCGCACCGCATCGCCCGTGCGCCGCTCCGCCCACCAGCCGAACAGCGTCTCGTCGCCCACGCCCAGCACGGCCTGCAAGGCAAGCTGCGTGTCCAACTGCGTCACGCTGCCGATGTCGTAGCCAACGCCCGGCATCGCATCCGCACCCGGCGCGACAGTCGGAACCAGCACCTCCTCGCGCCGCAGCGCCGTGCGCACAAGCCCGCGCGCGCCAAGGTCAACATCCGCCGCAACGCCCGTACCTGTACCCGCACCCGAACCGGCGCCCGAACCGCCCGCCAAACCCGCGACACTGCAGCCCGCACCCGTTGCAGAGCCCGCACAGGGCGCCCACGCCCCCGGGTTCAGCAGGTCGTCCACCCGGTCCGAAAACCAGCCGTCCGCATCGTCAAAGCCCGCGCTGGTATGCGCCGTCACCGCCGCATCGCCCGTGCCCACCGCCGGCAACCCGAACACGTACTCCAGGTCGTCCGTGGGCAGCGGCTCCTCCGCGCCCGGCGGAAGCACCACTGCGCTCGCATTCGCCGCATCGGCAGCCGCGCTGTATGCACCCATCAGGTCCGCATCCTGGTCGATAATCGTGCCCGCGGTTTCCGCCAGCCCCACGCCGTAGAAGAAGCCCTGCAGGCTCTGCCCGCCGCCGCTGCTCTCGTAGGAAGCGGCCTGGCCCGTCAGGGTCGCGCCAATCACAGAAAGCCGCGGCGTGCGGAACGCCGCATCCGTAATCAAATCCCGCAGCGCATCGATGCGCACCGTCACCACGGATTGGAGAACCGGGTTCACCCGCCGGTCCGGGGGCCGGGCCTCCCGGTAATCCGCCACGTCCGAAGTCCGGATGCCGATGCGCGCATCGCCGACGATGGTGTTGCCGTAGGTCGCGGCCTCCTCCCGCGTATCCACGCCCACAAAGGCGCCCGACCAGCCCAGGCTGATGCTGCCCGCCGGCGAAAAGCCCGTGCCCGCCGCCGCCACGCTGAGCGGCGCGCCGTAGCTGTGATACGCCGCGTTGTTGTAGTAGCCGCCCACCACGGTGCCGAAGCGCTGCGTGCCCGCATCCACCCACTGCTCCCACCAGCCGAACAGCGC
>CAZJXU010000232.1:0-2755 GCA_964550095.1 uncultured Spirochaetales bacterium
GAAAAGAAGCTCGCCGCGCTGGGCAAACGCAAGGAGCTGGTGCAGGCGCCGGGCATGGACGAAAGCTGCGCGTGCAACCGCTGCCCGTACATGCGGCTCAACACTTTGGAAAAACTCTACCTCTGCCTGCGCGATCTTACGCCGGAGGTGACGGTGCCCGAGGCCGTGCGCGTGAAGGCGCTTAGGCCCATCGAGCGCATGCTCGAACTCTCGGCTTGAAGGGGGCCGGCGCCGACGGGGCAGGGCGCGCCTCGTTCACCGCAAAAGACGCGTTGTTACGCCGCCCCGTTTGTCCGTCCGGGACTCGGCGCCTTGCAGCAGTGCGACGGCCCGCAAAAGGCGCATCGCCCTGCCGCCGAAGCCCCCGCCCATCACGACCCTTCTTCGTAGAGCTTTTTCACGCGCACGGTTCCCTGCGGCGCGGCCATCACGCAAAGATCGCACAGCACGCACTCGTCGAGATTCTCTTCGACAATGTCGAGCGTGCCGCTTTCGCTCAGCGCGAAAATATCGACGGCGCACACCTCCACCAGCTTCGTCGCCAGCGCGCTGTCCTGGCGGACTTCCTCGTCCACCTCCACATCGATGAAAACACCCGGCATGCTCACAGCTCCACGCCGCGCGCGGCGAGTTCCCGGCGCAGCAGCCCCGGTATTTCTTCAATGCGCTCCGCCACGGTGATGCCCGCCGCCTCCATGCGCGCGATCTTTTCCGCCGTGGTGTCTTCGCGCCCCTCGACAATGGTGCCCGCGTGTCCGAAGCGCATGCCCTTCATCTCGTCCATGAAACGGCCGGCCATGAAGGCGACCACCGGCAGGCGCGACTTTTGCGCCTGCATCCACTCCGCCAGCTCCGCCTCCATGCGCCCGCCCGGCTCGGAATAAATGGCGACGGCCTTTGTCGCCTGGTCCGCCTCGAAGAGCGGCATCAGCTCCGCGTAGGTGGCGCCGACAATGGCGTCGCCGCCGATCGAAACGCAGGTGGACTGGCCGAGCCCCGCGGCCGTGAGCGTGGAAGCGATTTCCGTGGTCATGCCCCCGCTGCGCGACATCACGCCGACCGGGCCGGGGCGGTAGGCCTGGCGCGTGTTTTCCGCCGGGCCGCCGACGCCCCCCATCTTGGCTTCGCCAGGCGAAATGATGCCGAGGCAGTTGGGGCCGATGATGCGCGCGCCGCGCAGCGCAGCCAGCTCCACCATCTGTGCGACCTGGCGGCGCGGGATGTTTTCGGTCACCACCACCACCAGCGGGATGCCGTTTTCCAGCGCTTCGAACACGGCGTCCCGCGCGAAGCGCGGCGGCACCGAAACGATGGAACCGTCGGCGGGGCCCTGCGCTGCGACCAGGCTTTTCACGGAGTCGTAAACCGGCACGCCGTACACGTCGCGCCCGGCGCGCCCCGGCGTCACGCCCCCGATGATCTTTGCGCCGTAGTCGAGGTTCTCGCGCGTCAGGTTCACGGCCTCGCGGCCGGTGATGCCCTGCACGATGAAGCGCGTCTCGCTCGTGATCAAAATCGACATCAGCCCCCGCCCGTGTTGACCGTGTTGGCTGCGCCGCAGGCGCGCCCTGCCGCTTCGTACATGGAAACATCGCGGCCCACGTGCGGCACGCCGTAATGCGAAAGAATCTTGAAGCCTTCCGCTTCCCAGGAACCGGGAATGCGAAAGATGCTGATCGCCTCGGAAGGTTTGCGCCCCGCGGCCAGGCAGCCCTTGATCACGCCGCGCGCGACGATGTCCACCCGGGTGTTGGAAACCACGTTCATCATCACCGCGATTTTCGAAACGCCCGGCTTTTGGAGGATCAGCGCGGTCAGGTTCGCCACCTTTCCGACGGAGGGGTTGCCTCCGATTTCGCAGTAGTTGGCAGGCTTGCCGCCCTGTTTGCGCACGGCGTCGAAGAGGGTGAGCGAGCCGCCGCCCGCGCCGATCACCAGGCCGAGGTCGCCGTCGAACTCCACCAGGTTGCCCGCCACGCCCCGGTGGTCCACGGCATTCAGGCGCGCGCCTTCTATTTCGAATGGAGTCGGCGGCCTGGCCAGCCGGGTTTCGTCGGGGCCGATGCCCAGCTCTTCCAGCAGCGCCTTGTGTTCGCCGCGCGCCTCCGCCTCCATGTCCACGTGGCCGTCCAGCACCATGAAGCGTCCGTCTTCCAGTTTCGCCAGCGGGTTGATTTCCGCCAGCGTCAGGTCGTAGCGCAGGAAAATTTCCATCAAGCGGTACAGGATGGGCGTCAGCCGGTTCAGGTCGCCGCCGCTGATGCCCACCGCGCACAGCGCCTCCTTGGCGATGCGTTCGCTGAGCGGCAGGATGGTGGAGAAGTGCGTTCGCGAAAGGTGCTCCGGGTGTTTCAGCGCCACCTCTTCGATGTCGATGCCGCCCATGTCGCTGACCAGCAGCACCGGCCTTTTGGCGCGCCCGTCCCAGGTGACCGAGGCGAAGTATTCGTGGGCGACCGGGTAGCGGGCTTCGATCATCACCGCCCGTGCGTGCTCGCCGTTCACCACGATTTCGCGCACCGCTTCGTAGTGCTTCGCCGCCTCTTCCGGAGAGCCCGCGAAGCGCACCGCGCCGGCCTTCATGCGACCGCCCGAGAGCACCTGGCTCTTGACGACGACAGGGCCTTCGAGCGCGCGCGCGGCCTGCAGCGCCTCGTCCCGGGAGTTGACGACATGCCGCTCGCCGAGCGGGAGGCCGTGCCGGGCGAGCAGCGCCTTGGATTCGTATTCGTAAAAACGCATGGGTCTCCGGGGG
>CAZJXU010000233.1:0-3355 GCA_964550095.1 uncultured Spirochaetales bacterium
GCGGAGCCGCGGGCAACATCCCGGAAGCCGTGGCGATTTGCGAAGGCGACGAGGCCGGCCTGCTGGCGCGCTTCGGTTACCCGGTGCGGGCGGTGCCCGGCGACGCGCGCAACCTGAAGATCACCACGCCGGAAGACATGCAGCTTGCGGAGGCGCTGCTCCGCGAACGCGAGCAGGAAGCATGAAGGCGCGCATCGGACAGGGCTTCGATGCGCATCGCCTGGAAGCGGGCATACCGCTGCGGCTGGGCGGCGTGCACATCGAATACGAGCGCGGCCTGGCCGGGCACTCGGACGGCGACGTGCTGCTGCACGCCGTGGCCGATGCATTGCTCGGCGCCTGCGGGCAGGGCGACCTCGGCGCGCACTTTCCCTCCTCGGACCCCGCACTGGCCGGGGCGGACAGCGCCGTGCTGCTGGCGCGTTGTGTTGCGAAGGTGCGCGAGGCGGGCCTTTGCCTCGGCAACCTGGACGCCGTGGTCATCGCCGAAGCGCCGCGCCTCGCAAAGCACCAGCCCGCCATGCGAAAGCGCATTGCAGATTTGCTGGATGCAAAGGAAGCAGAGGTCAACATCAAGGTGACAAGCAGCGACGGGCTGGGCGCCATCGGCGCAGGCAAAGGCATTGCCGCGCTGGCGACGGTGCTGCTGGTGGAAGCGCCGCCCGGCGCGAACGAAAGCACCCGCAACAACGGCGCGAATCAAAACACCTACAGCGACGATAAAAACGACAGCGACAAAAGCCACAACGCCGAGCACAGCAACTACGTCGGCAGCGACCGGGCGGCAAAGGCCGCGCCCCGCGCCGGAGGCTCCCGAACATGAGCGGCGCACTCACGCTGTACAACTCGCGCACGCGCAGGAAGGAAGCCTTTGAGCCCCTGGAAGCCGGGCACGCGCGCGTCTATAGCTGCGGCCCGACCGTCTATGCCCACCAGCACCTCGGCAACATGCGCTCCGTGGTGTTCAGCGACCTGTTGAACCGCGCGCTGCGCGCCGAAGGGCTGCGCGTTACGCACGTCATGAACATCACGGACGTAGGACACCTGGTGGACGACGAACACGACGCCGGCGAAGACAAGATGGAAAAGGCGGCGCGGCTGAGCGGCCGCAGCGCGCAGGACATCGCCAAGGCGTACACGCAGCACTGGCTGGAAGACCGCGCGCGCCTGAACTGCACAGAGCCGGACGTGCTGTGCCTGGCGAGCGAACACATCGCAGAACAAATCGCCATGATCGAGCGCATCGAAGCGGCGGGCGCTGCGTACCCGGCTGAAGACGGCCTGTACTTCGACGTCTCCACCTTCCCCGCCTACGCCGAGCTGGCGCGCCTGAAACTGGACGCGCAAAAAGGCGGCGCGCGGGTGGACGTGGCCTCCGGCAAGCGCAACCCGCAGGACTTCGCGCTCTGGAAGTTCAGCCCGCCGGGCGCGCGCCGGCAGCAGGAATGGGATTCCCCCTGGGGCCGCGGCTTTCCGGGCTGGCACATCGAGTGCAGCGCCATGAGCGTGCGCTACCTGGGCGAGCGCTTTGACATTCACACCGGCGGCGTTGAACATCTGCCGGTGCACCACAGCAACGAAGTCGCCCAGGCGGAAACCGCGCTCGGCGTGCACCCCTGGGTACAGTACTGGATGCACCACGACTGGATCCTGTTCGAGGGCGAAAAAATGGCCAAGCGCGCAGGCGGCGCGCCCGTGCTGGAAGAGCTGGTGAAGCGCGGCGTCCCGCCTCTCGCGTACCGTTACTTTCTGCTGCAGGCCCACTACCGCAAGCAGCAGCACTGGAGTGAAAAGGCGCTGCAGGCGGCGGTGGCAGGCTACCGGCGCCTGCTTGCGCACACACTGCCGCTGGCGGAGTCGGAGGGCAACGAAAACCCGGAACAGACCGCGCCGCTGCGGGCGCGCTTTGCCGAGGCCGTGCGCGACGACCTGAACGCGCCGCAGGCCCTGGCCCTGGCGGGCGCCGTGGCGCGCGACACCCGCCTCTCCCCGGCCTCGCGCCGCGCCTTGCTGGAAGCTTTCGACGCCTTCCTGGGGCTGGACCTGCTCACCGCACAGGCGCCCGGCGAGGAGGAAGGGCACGAACTCGACGCCGAAACGGCGCAGCAACTGGAGGCCCGCGAAGCCGCGCGGCGCGCGGGAGATTACGCAGAGGCCGACCGCATCCGCGCGCTGCTGGAAGCGCGCGGCCTGCTGCTGGAAGATACTCCGGAGGGGCCGCGCGTGCGGCGGAAGCCCTCGTGAACACCGTCTGCTGCGAAAGCGTGCGTTCCGCGCGAGAGGGCGCGCCCCCCGGCAGCGCGTATCATCGGAAAAAACCATGAGCGAAACATTCAAACTGGTGAGCGAGTACAAGCCCGCAGGCGACCAGCCGCAGGCGCTGGCCGCGCTGGCCGCAGGCGCACGCGAGGGGCGCGAGCACCAGGTGCTGCTGGGCGTCACCGGCAGCGGCAAGTCCTTCACCATGGCCTGCGTGGTGGAGGCGCTGAACCGGCCCACCCTGGTGATGGCGCCCAACAAAACCCTGGCTGCCCAGCTCTACGCGGAGTTCAAGGCCCTGTTCCCGCACAACGCCGTCGAGTACTTCGTCTCCTACTACGACTACTACCAGCCCGAAGCCTACCTGCCCGGCACGGACACCTACATCGAAAAAGATTCCTCGATCAACGACGAAATCGACAAGCTGCGCCACTCCGCAACGCACTCGCTGATGTCGCGCCGTGACGTGCTGGTGGTCGCCAGCGTCTCCTGCATCTACGGCCTCGGCTCCCCCGCCAGTTACGGCTCGAAGCGCGCCCTGTTGCAGGTGGGGGATGCAGTGGACCCCGGCGACCTGTTGAAGCGTCTGGTCGCCATGCAGTACAAGCGAAACGACATCGACTTCCAGCGCGGTACCTTTCGCGTGCGCGGCGACACGGTGGAAATCATCCCCCAGTATGAAAACGAAAAAGCACTGCGCATCGAGTTCTTCGGCGATGAAATCGAGGCGATTTCCGAAATCGACCCGCTGCGCGGCGAGCTGCTCTCGCGCCTGAAGCGGGCGATGATCTACCCCGGAAGCCACTACGTGGCCGACGACGACACCCTGGAAAAGGCCTGCAAGGGCATCCACAAAGAGATGGAAAAGCGCACCATAGAGTTCAAAAAGGAAGACAAGTTGCTCGAGGCGCAGCGCATCGAGCAACGCACCCGTTACGATCTGGAGATGCTGAAGGAGGTGGGCATGTGTCCCGGCATCGAAAACTACTCGCGCTGGCTGGACGGGCGTGCGCCGGGCGAGCCGCCCTACACCCTGTACGACTACTTTCCAAAGGACGGCCTGGTGTTCCTCGACGAGAGCCACGCCACCGTCCCG
>CAZJXU010000234.1:0-3901 GCA_964550095.1 uncultured Spirochaetales bacterium
TCGTGCTCGTAGAGCACTTCTTCAATCTCACCAGGAGAGAGGTTTTCGCCGCCGCGCACAATCACGTCGTCGAGGCGGCCGGAGAGAAACAGGTAGCCCGCTTCGTCCAGCCTGCCGGAATCGTTGGTGGGGAACCAGCCGTCTTCGCGCAGGCGACTCTCGCGGCCCAGGTACTCGCCGGAGACCTGCGCGCCGCGCACCCATATTTCGCCGGGTTCGCCTGCGGGCAGCGGCCGGCCCGCTTCGCCCCGGATTTCCACTTCCACGCCCGGCAGCGGCTTGCCTGCTGAGCCGAGCCGACGGCGCTCTGCCGGGTCGTCGCTGCCCGCCGCGGCGCGGTGCTCTTCCGGGCCGAGCAGCGTCAGGGTGGAGCTGGTCTCGGTCAGGCCGTAGGCGTTGGTGAACGCGACCTGCGGCGGGAAACACTTCATCGCGCTCTCGATGACGGGCAGGGGCATGCGCCCGCCTCCGTAAGAGAGCGCCTGCAGTGCGCTGGGCGCCGGCAAGCGCTGCGCTTCCAGTTCGTCCACGATGCGCGCCAGCATGGTGGGCACCACAAAGGCGTGCGTGATGCGCTCGCGCTCTGCGGTTTGCAGCCAACTTTGCGCATCGAAGTTCGGAAGCTGCACGATGCGCCGCCCGGTGTAGATGGAAGAGAGCACGGCCGCGATGCCGGCCACGTGGTAGGGCGGCACGGAAACCAGGCCGGCTGCATCCTCGGGCGCGCTCATGAATTCGGAGGCGCCCAGGATGTAGGACACTAGGTGCCGGTGCCGCAGCAGCGCGGCCTTGGGTTCGCCGGTGGTGCCGCTGGTGAACAGCAGCACCGCGATTTCTTCCGGCTCCATCGACCAGTCTTTGGGCGGAGGCGGCGCTTCCGGCGCGGCGGCGGGGGTGTATGCGGAGTCGGCGGTGCGCGCTTCGGGTGCGGCGGAAGCAGTGGATGCGGCGGCCCCGGCGGCGCGGCGCGCCTCGGCCAGCAGTTCTTCCCGCGTGATGACGGTGAGGTCGCCCCTGCCAGCAAAGGCGGATGCGCGCTGCTCGCTCGTGATCAGCAGGGCGGGCGTGATGCGCTGGATCAACGCTTCCAGTTCGTCTTCGGTCAGGCGGTAGTTGAGCGGCGCGAAGGGCTTGCCCGCCCAGGCGGCGCCGAACAGCGCGAGCGGCAAGGCGGGGCTCGCCACGTCGAGCAGGGCCACGTGCTGTACATCGGCCTCGCGCGCCAGCGCCGCGACGCGCCCGGCGCCGGCGAAGAGCTGCGCCTGCGACCAGGAGTCCGCTTCGCACTTCAGGGCTTCGCGTTCGCCCATGGCGTCTGCGGCCATTTCCAGCAGCATCATCAGGTTCATGTTCGGCCTCGTGCCGGCGCCCGCCGCGGCGGCTTTGCTTCGCGCGCTTCAGTCCGACGAAGGCAGCGCTTTCGCTTCCTTGACCTTGAGCGCAGCGCCGGCCAGCGCCAGGGAGCCTTCGCCGGGCTTGGTGCACAAAAGCTCCAGGCTGCCGTCTTCGTTCACGTAGCGCTTGCCGATCTGGGTGCCGTTCTTGTGGTCGGGCGAGAGTTCGCCGCCCGGCGGCGCATCCGCCGCCAGTTCCACCACGGGCGCCCCGCCGCAGGTGATGTCGATATCGCCCTCCGGCGCTGCGATCACCATCAACTGCGTTTCACACACCGCGCTCTTGATGCGAAAGCCTGCTTTCAGTTCCATGCCGCGTTTCCTCCTGCTGATGTTGCTGCTCTTGCTGTTGCTGCTGATGATGTTGCTGCTGTTCTTTTTGATGTGGCGATGCATGCGCCCGCCGGCGCCCGCATCTGCCAACGTCGCGTCGCCGCCGCACCCGTATCTTACCTGCCGGAAGGCCCGGACGCGCACCGCCCGTCTCCATGCATGCGCCCTGCCCCTCTGCCCCCGGGCGCGGCGGGCGCAGCGAGCGCCTGCGACGAAACAACGCTGCGCGCACCCCGCATCAGGGAAGACCGTAGAGCGCGGCCGCGCTGTCGTGCATCACCTTCGCCACCGTTTCCTCGGGGACGCTGGACAGCACGCGCTCGGCATAGATGCGCGGGTGCGTTCCGGCGCTGACCGGGCCGGGGGCCTGGCAGGTGGGGTGCGGGAAGTCCGTCTCGTACAGAATGTTGTCCGGGTAGAGTTCCAGCGCCTTTTCCACGCCCTGCTCTTCGAACCAGAAGGAAGCGTAAATCTGACGACGGAAGTACTCGCTCGGCAGCAGTTCGTATTCGGGATGTTCCAGGCCGACGCCGTTGTTCTTCCACTGCCAGTCGAGCGCTTCCAGCACGAAGGGAATCCAGCCGGCGCCGCTTTCCACGGAAACCATTTTCAACTCCGGGAAGCGGTGCGGGATGCCGCTGGTGATGATGTCCACCAGCGAGCGGCCGTTGTCCAGGAAGGCCAGCGCCGAAACCCGCGCGAAGTTGGCGCAGACCCCGATGCCGGTCGGGTCTTCGAACTCGGCAGCCAGGTCTCCTCCCCCCACGTGGAAGCTGATGGAGAGCCCCGCTTCCTGGGCAGCAGCCCAGAAGGGGTCCCAGTAGCGGTCGCGCAGCAGCGGCTGACCGTGATCCTGGGGCTGGTTGCAAAACAGCACGGCCTTGTAGCCGAGCGCGGCCACGCGCTGCGTTTCGGCCACGGCCTCCTGCACGTCCCAGAAAGGTGTGGCGGCCACGGGCACCAGGCGCTGCGGGTCGGCGCTGCACCACTCCCACAGCCAGTCGTTGTAGGCGCGCAGGCACTCCAGGGTCAGGGCGGGGTCCTTGATGCGCAAAAAACCGCCCGCGCCAAAGCCGCCCACGTTCGGATACAGCACGTTGGCGAAGAGCTTTTCTTCGTCCATCCAGGCGAGGCGCGCGCGGGCGTCGTACATGGAGGCCGGTATCTCGTCGTAGGTGCTGCGGAAGTTCGGGAAGTAATCGCTGTGGCCGGCGGCGGAGTAGGCGCCGGGCATGCCGACGGCCTGGTCGCCGATGAACCAGAGGTCCCTGCCGGCCACCCGCTTGATGTGCGGCACCTGGTCGCCCCACTTGCCGGCAATGCGGTCCACCCAGACGTCGGCGGGCTCCGTGATGTGGGTGTCGATGTCGATCACGCGGTGTCGGTCGAAGATGTCTTTGCTCATGTTTGTTCCTTGTGAGGGGCGGCCCTGCCCGGCGATGCGTTGCGTGCGGCGCCGGCGTTGTTGCGTGCGGTGCCGGCGCTTTGGTTTTTGCCCGCCGGGCCGGCGTTGTTCGCGTCGGCGTCATCCCCGGCCCGGTCGTGCGACGCATCCGCCATAAGGCCGTGCAGCAGCACCCGAATAATGCGACGCGCCTGCTCCCCGGCGGGCGGCGGGGAGGGCTCGTGAACGCGGTGCATCAACGCGCCGTACACCACCATGCTGAACATCTCCAGGGCTTTCGGCATGGCGCCCGGCGAGAGTTCCGCCCGGTCTTCTGCATCCTGCAGGATGGAAGAAAACACGCCCAGCGCTTCGGCGCGCAGCACATCGAGTTCGGGAGCCGGGCGGCCCTCTTCGCTGAAGAAGGGGTCGAGGCCGCGCGTGCGCACGATCGCCTGAAAAAACACCGGGTAGTTGCTTACGTATTCGAGCACCGCGGTCAGGAAAGCCTGCAGCCGCTCTTCGAAGTGCTCCGCGCCCTCGATGGCGGCCAGCACCTGCTGATTCAGCTCGATGCGGTGCTGGGCCAGCAGGCGATTCAGCAGGTCTTCCTTGCCCTTGCAATAGACGTAGATGGTGCTGCGGCCCACGCCGGCTGCGTCGGCGATGCGCTCGATGGATGCAGCTTCGTAGCCGACCTCGCCGATCACCTTCCGGGCTGCCTCCAGGATCTGGTCGGTGCGGAAGTCGCGCAGGACATCCTCGCGCGAGCGGCGCGGCTTTTGCGGGC
>CAZJXU010000235.1:0-2182 GCA_964550095.1 uncultured Spirochaetales bacterium
CCGGGGCTGAAGGTGGAGGCGCCGCCCGGATTCGAACCGGGGGTCAGGGATTTGCAGTCCCGCGCCTTACCACTTGGCCACGGCGCCTCGGAGGCGGCTGCCCCCGGGTTCACGCCGACGCTCGGCGCAGGGGGGCAAACCGCAGATGCTGGTACTGGTTAACCACCGGCGGCGTCCGCGTCAAATGCTGCCGCTCAGCCCTGCGCCTCCGGCGGGGCGCCCGGGCCCGCTTCCTCCCGGCGCCGCTCCGAGTCCTTCTGCCGGGAGCAGCTCGGGCAGGCGTAGCGTTCCCGGTGCGGACGCTGCAGGCGGTCGTAGCCCCGGTCGAGCGCAACGCGGCGCACGCTTTTCACCGCTTCGCCGCAAAAGTCACAGCGAAAGGGAGATGTGTTTTGTGCAGTGTGGTCCACTTGGGCGCCCTCACCCCACATAGTAGCGCAGCGCCCGGGGCGCCCCTTCCGGGAGCAGGCGCGCGAGCGCTGCGAGGGTCGCTTGCGAGCGCTGCGCCAGGTGCTGACTCCAGGCCGGCGCGTCGGTGCGCACCACCAGCACGCCGTCTTTGCCGAGCCGCACCGGCGCCGAGTGGCGCGCCGCATCTTCACCCACCAGCAGCGCCCAGTTTTTCGCAATCTGCAGCGCGGGCGCGTTCACGTCGTAGCCGAGGTCGCCCAGCACCACGTCCACCATGGAAGCGACCGGCTTCAAATCCCCGGGGCGCTTTGCCTTCTTCACGAGTCGTCCTCGAAGGTGCGAAACAGAAGACCGGTCGGGAGCTTGGGCGCGAAGTAGGTGGATTTTTGCGGCATCACCCGGCCCGCTTCGGTCACCCGGAACACATCTTCGGCCAAGAGCGCGTTCAGGTACAGCGCGGCGATGCCGCGCCCGGCGCGCAGGTCGCGTGCGGCCTGTTCCGTTGATTTCGGAAAGGCCACGGCGCCTTCGCGCAGCGCCTGCTGGTCCAGGCCGAACACCTCTTCGAGCAGCTCCCTGTGAATGACGTCCACGGCCAGTTCTTCTCCCGCGGGCTTTTGAAAGATCCATAATGCGCCGTCTCCGTCCTCCAGCGCGAAGGCGACGTCCGGCGCACAGGGTGCCAGGTGCTGGTCCAGTGCGGGCTGCACGCGCCACGCTTCCGGGCCCCCGAGCGCCACGCGATGCCGGCGCCAGCCACGCGCGGCCAGCGCTTCGAGCGCGGCGTCGTCCGGCATCCTGCCTTCGCGCACCAGGCGATGAATCGGCAGCAGCAAATTGTTCTCGGGATGCGCGGAGGAAAAGTAACACAGCACGAAGTCGGCGGGCGCGTCCGGGCCCTGCGCGTTCGGGTTCTGCGCATCCGGACCCTGCGCGGTCGAAACCTGCACGCCCGGGTTCTGCGCGCCGTCGCCGCCGTCGCCGACCGCATGCCGCGCACGCTGTTCCCGCTGCTCCCGCTGCTGCTGGGCATAAGCCAGCGCCGTTTCGTAGCGATGGTGTCCGTCGGCAATCACGACCGGACGCGTTTTCATGAAGGCCTTCAGGGCTGCTATCTGCTCCGGGTCGGAAATCACGGCGAGTTCGTTTTCCACGCCCGCGGTATCCACCGCGCGCGCCCCCGGGGCGGCTTCGAGCGCTGCGGCCAGCAGCGCCTCGCTTTCGCGCTGTTCGTCCTGGTAGAGCACGAAGATGCTGGAGGTGTTGGCGCCGAGGGCGCGCAGCAGTTTCATGCGATCGGATTTCGGCCCTTCCAGGGTGCGCTCGTGCGGACGCACCACGCGCGAGGCGTAGTCCTCCAGGCGCAGCGCGGCGAAAAAGCCGATGCGCGTGTGCGCGGCGCCGCTCGGCGTCTTGAAGCGCTGGCGCAGCGCATAGCATGCAGGGCTTTTGTCGCGCAGCAGTACGCCTTCCGCGCACCAGTCCGAAAGACGCCGCGCGGTGTCGCTGTAGTCCGCCGCCGCTTCGTCTGCTGCGGAGCGGGTCAGTTCCAGGCGCACTGCATTGTTGGGATGACGCTCCCAGAGGGCCTCCCTATCTTCCGGCGCGACAATGTCATAGACGGGAGCGAGCACGTCTTCGAGCGCCACCCGCTCGGGGTTGTAGCGCAGCGCGCGGAAGGGTCGGATCTGCGTCACGGGGCCGTGCTCACCGCGCCGGCATCGGCCAGCGCAGCATCGAGTTGCTCCCGGGCAATCGCGCCCGCGCGCAA
>CAZJXU010000236.1:0-3898 GCA_964550095.1 uncultured Spirochaetales bacterium
GACTGCGGGGGGCCCGGATGTGCCGCCGCCGCTGCTGGAGCAACTGGCGGAGGGCGGGCGCCTGGTGGGGCCCTTCGGCCCGCCCGATGTGCTGATGCTGATGCGCGTGCGCAAACGGGCAGGGGGCGCCATCGAGAGTACTGCCTTGGCCGGCTGCCGCTTCGTGGATTTGCTGGGCGTGCACGGACGGCGCCCGGAATGAGGGATGTGCACGTGTTTGCGTTTTTGCTGCGCGGGGCGGTAGGCGCGGCGGCCTGGTTGTTGTTGCTATTGCCGCTGCTGCTCGCCTGCGCTGCGCTGAACCCGCTGAATGTTTTGCCGGGCGGCGGACACGATGTCTGGCACGAAGTAAGAAAGGACGAAAATCTGTATCGCATTTCGAAGTACTACAAGGTTCCCGTCAGCCGCATCATGAAGGCCAACCCGCGCATCAAGAACAAGAACCTGATTCGCGTGGGCGAGATGCTGCTGATTCCGAATGCGAAGCGCTTCGTCCAGCCGAATCATCCGCTGGTTCCTCCGCCGGAGGTCCAGCGCGAACTCGCGGCGGGCGGGGGCGGCAAGGCCGGCAGCGCCGCCGCGCCGCGTTTCGTGTGGCCGGCAAAGGGGCGGCTCAGTTCGCGCTTCGGTCCGCGCTGGGGGCGCATGCACGAGGGCATCGACATTGCGGCGCGGCGGGGGGCCCCGGTGCGCAGCGTGGCAGACGGCAGGGTGATTCACGCCGGGCGCATCGGAGCCTACGGCAACGTGGTGATCGTCAAGCACGGCGGGCGCTTCGCCACGGTCTATGCGCACAACCATCGCAACCAGGTGAAGAAGGGGCAGCGGGTGAAGCAGAGCCAGGTGATCGCCCAGGTGGGGGCTACGGGCCGCGCCACCGGCCCGCACCTGCATTTTGAAGTGCGGGTTGGCGATAGGGCGCGCGACCCGCTAAGATACCTGCCACGATGAACATCGAAGCCTTGCAAGAGCGCCTGCGCCAGGTGCCCGATTTCCCCAAGCCCGGCATCAACTTTGTTGACATTGCGCCGCTGCTGCAGGATACCGAGGCGCTGCGCGCCGCAGTGCAGGCCGTGGCGGCGCCCTTTGCGGGGCAGGGCGTGGAGCGCGTGGTGGGCATCGAGTCGCGCGGCTTCGTGCTGGGCGCGCCTGTCGCGCTGGAGCTGGGCGTCGGCTTCGGCCTGATCCGCAAGAAGGGCAAGCTGCCCTGGCGCACCCACAGCGTGGAATACGCGCTGGAATACGGCAGCGACTCCATGGAGATGCACCAGGACGCCGTGGAGCCGGGGCAGCGCGTGCTGGTGGTGGACGACCTGCTGGCGACCGGGGGCACGGCCGCTGCGGCGGTGGCGCTGCTGCGCAAAGCGGGGGCGACGGCCCTGGCGTGCACCTTTTTGATCGAACTGGAAGCGCTCGAAGGCCGCAAGGCGATTGATGTGCCGTGCCTTCGGGTGATTGCTCGCTGAAGGGCGGCTGGCTGCGGTCGGGACGTTTTTTATGAGTCTCCGTAGCTCAGGTGGATAGAGCACTGGTTTCCTAAACCAGGTGTCGCAGGTTCGAGTCCTGCCGGGGACACCACATCTCATCATCAAACGTGGCCGGTCGCGAATCATCTGAAAATTTCGCACGGCTGAAGCGGCCCGATATCCAGGCCATAATTTTGTAGGCGCTGCGTTAGATCCAGTATTTCGGCACGGCCGACCGCCCCAAGCCGCGGTCGTCCACGTCTTTTTGATTTCTATCCACCTGAGCTACGGAGACACGAAGCAGAGAGTTTACACACCGGATGCAGATGTGAAACGTAGCCGACAGGGCCGGCCGTATCGGCCTACAGCCGCCGATGCTTCAACACGGGCAGTGCGCTGCGCACCCGTTCCTGGTGTTCGAGGTCCAGGTCGGCCAGCACCACGCAGGGGCGGTCGGGCGCGGCGGCGAGCACGACGCCCCACGGGTCCACCACCATGCTGCGCCCGTAGCTTTCGCGGTCTTCGGCGTGCCGCCCCCACTGCGCGGGCGCCAGCACAAAGCACTGGTTCTCGATGGCGCGTGCGCGCAGCAGCACTTCCCAGTGGTCGCGGCCGGTCTCTTTCGCGAAGGCGCTGGGCACGGTGATGAACTGCGCGCCGCGCGCGCTCATTTCGCGGTACAGCTCCGGGAAGCGCAGGTCGTAACACACGGAAAGGCCGACCACGCCGAAGGGCGTGTGCGCCAGGGCAGGCTCTGCTGCGCCGGGCGCGATGCTCGCCGATTCCCGGTAGCTCTGGCCGCCCTGGGCGCGGAGGTCCACATCGAAGAGGTGCATCTTGCGGTAGGCGGCCTTGATTTCGCCGTCCGGCGCCAGCAGCAGGCTGGTGTTATGGACGCGCCCGCCCGGGGCCGCCTCGGCCAGCGTGCCGCCCAGCAGCCAGCAGCGGCCTTCGCGCGCAAAACGGCGCAGGGCGGCCAGCACCGGGCCGTCCTCGCTCTCTGGCCCCTCCAGCGCCTCGGCGTGCGGGAAGGGCCGCCCCTCGCGGCGCAGACAGGCGAACATTTCGGGCAGGGCGACCCATTCCGCGCCGGAGCGGGTAGCTTCCTTGACTCCGGCCTCGGCCGCCCGCAGGTTGGCGGCGAGGTCGTCCGTTGATTGCATTTGCACCAGGCCGACGCGCATGCCCGCAAGCATAGCCGCCCGGTGTGTGCGGACGGCCGGCGCCTGCGGGCGAGGCATTCACTGGCGGGCGAAGGCGACGCGCGCGCGGACCGCCTTTTGTTTTCGGGCAGGCAGAGGCCGGGCCCGCACGGAGCTTTGACGAATGGCGAAAGATCAGCAGCCCCGGTTCACGCTCGAAGGCGCGTTGGCGCCGCCGCTCTCCGCCGCGCACGGCGTGCGCCGCGCGGATATCGAAAAAACGCTGCGGCGCCTTGCAGGGCTGTCGCCGGCGTTGCTGGCGCCGGATGCCCCGTCGGGCTTTTTGAAACAGCCCGGGCGGCGCGCCGCGCTGGACGAGGTGCTGAAAACCGCGGCGCGCCTGCGCCGGGGCGTTCACGACGTGGTGCACGTGGGCACGGGCGGCTCCAGCCTGGGCGCGCGCGCGCTGGTGGATGCGCTGACGCATCCCATGCACAACCTGTTGCCGCACCGGGGGCGCGGGGGGCCGCGCGTTCACTTTGTGGACAACGTGGATGCGCACAGCCTCGATGCGCTGGCGAGCTTTCTCGACCCGGCGCGCACCGTGCTGCACGTGGTTTCGAAGTCGGGAGCCACCACGGAAACCCTGGCTGCATTTCAGTGGCTGCGCAGCGCGCTGCCCGGGCTGCCCGCACGGCGCATGGTGTTCACCACGGGGGCCGGGCCGCTGCGCGACTTCGCGGTGCAAGAGGGCGCTTCGTGGCTCGATTTTCCGCAAGGCGTCGGCGGGCGCTTTTCCGTGCTGACTGCAAGCGGCCTGCTCACGCCCGCGCTTGCCGGCGTGGACGTGGGCGAGCTGATGCGCGGCGCGTGCGCTTTTGCGCGGGTCTGTGCGAAAGGGCCGGTGCAGGAAAACCCCGCGGCGCAGGCGGCAGCCGCTGCGTACCTGCTGGCGGAGCGCTGCGGCAAGAATATCCAGGTGCTGATGCCCTACAGCGACGCGCTGCAGGGCTTCACCCGCTGGTTCGTGCAACTGGTGGCGGAGAGTCTCGGCAAGCGGCGCCTGGCGGACGGCGCGCCGGTGGGGCCGACGCCTCTGCCGGCCCGGGGCGCCGCGGATCAGCACGCGCAGATGCAGCTCTTCATGGAGGGGCCGGCGGACAAGCTGCTGATCTTCATCGCCGTGGGCGCGGCGGCGCGAGCGGGCGCTGTGGATCGAGATGGCGGGCAGGGCGGGCGGCGCGGCGGACAGCACGCGGGGCCGCCCCGCAAAGCAGCGCGTGCGGGGGC
>CAZJXU010000237.1:0-1524 GCA_964550095.1 uncultured Spirochaetales bacterium
TGGCGCGCTACAAAATCCCCCGCAGCTTTGAATACGTGCAGCAGCCGCGCGTCGCGCAGTGCACTGCGGCGCACTTTGCCGGCGTCGTCGCGCAGCGGCTGCTGCACGTATTCAAAGCTGCGGGGGATTTTGTAGCGCGCCAATCGCTCCCCCAGGTGCGCGCGCAGGGTTTCGTCGTCAACGCCGCCACCGGGAACATCCACAATGGCGTGGATGCGCGCGCCCAGGTCATCGTCGGGCAGGCCGATCACGGCGCTGGAGCGCACGGCGTCATGTTCGTCGATGGCCGCTTCCACT
The DNA here is from genome assembly GCA_964550095.1 of uncultured Spirochaetales bacterium. Taxonomy (GTDB): domain Bacteria; phylum Myxococcota_A; class UBA9160; order UBA9160; family UBA6930; genus JAHRAN01. The sequence continues at coordinate 298 of CAZJXU010000237.1, forward strand.
TCGGCGGGGTAAACGTTGGCGCCGCCGCTGACGATCATGTCGGTTTTGCGGTCGGCCAGGTACAGGTAGCCGTCTTCGTCAAACCAGCCCATGTCGCCCAGGGTTTCAAAGCCGCCCGCTGCGCTCTCTGCTTCGGCGCCGATGTAACGGTAGGTGCTGCCCTGCCCGGTGTCGGGCAGCATGTATATCTCCCCCACCTCGCCGGGTGCGCATTCGCTGCCGTCTTCGCGCAGCGCCTTCATGGCGCGGCCGGCGAAGGGCTTGCCCACCGAACCCGGGTGCTTCAACCATTCGTCGCCCCGTATCACGGCGCCCGCAATGCGCTCGGTGCCGCCGTAGGCTTCGTAGATTTTCTCCGGCCCGAGCCAGTCGATCCACGCGCGTTTCAACCAGGCGGGGCTCGGCGCGCCGCTGCACATCACCGTGCGCAGCGATGATAGGTCATAGCGTTCGCGCACTTCCGCGCCGAGTTTCCAGATGCGCTGCATCATGGTCGGCACGAACAGCACCCAGTCCACGCGGTGCTGCTGTATCAGCGCCAGCGCCTGTTCCGCATCGAAGCGCTCCATCAGCACCAGCGTGCCGCCGGAGAGCAAACACTGAAAGGAAACGATGAAGGGGCCGGCGTGGTACAGCGGCCCCGGCGCCAGCGTCACGCCGCCCGCCTGCATGAAGTTTTCGGCCTGGGTCGGGTCGGTGCGCGCGGGCCGGGTGTCCACGATCAGTTTGGGGCGGCCGGTGCTGCCGCCCGAGGTCATCACGCAGGTTTCGGGCGATGTGCGTTCGGGCGTGATGGGCGCGTCGGAAAAGCCGGGCGCCGGCGCAAAGCCTTCGGGCAGTGCGCTGACGTCCGGGCCGTAGTCGCCGGCCTTCGCGCCCAGCACCAGCCGGGGGCCGGCCAGTTCGATGATGGCCCGGCGCTCGCGCTCCGGCAGCCTGGACGAGATGGGCTGCGGCAGCGCGCCCAGTTTCCACAGCGCCAGGGCTGCCGCCAGGAACTCCGCCCCGTTCGGCAGCGCCAGCGTCACCAGGTCGCCTGGCCCCACGCCCAGTTCGGCATACGCCCGGGCCAGCCGGTTGGCGCGCGCGTCGAGCTGCGCGCGGGTGAGCGGCGCGCCCCCGGGCGGGACCAGCGCCGGGGCGTCCGGCTGCAGCTCGGCGAGGAAGCTCATCGCACGGCCTCGGGACATTTCCGGCATTGGATGTGGCTCCGGGTGTGGTTTCTGT
>CAZJXU010000238.1:0-8467 GCA_964550095.1 uncultured Spirochaetales bacterium
GTTGGCGCGGCGATCAGGCGCCGTTTCGTGTTGCCTCAGGAACTCTTTGAAGTCGGGGCGCAAGACGGATTCGGCGATGTAATTCCATCTTTCGCCATCGTGCAGTTTGAACTCGTCACCCTTGGTGAAGTAGCGCAAGAAGCCGCCGCGGTCGTTGTCGTTGTACCACTTCGCAAAGTCGCGCCGTTCTTGCGTGTCCGGATTCGGTTGTCGCAAGATCAAAACTCCGTATTGCTCCTGCATTTCAGCCTCGTCGCCAGGATTGGCTCGCCCTTTTCGACCGGGCCGTTGGCATGCCCCGTTTGGCGCGCGGCGTTACCAGCCGCCCCCGGGCTTCGACCACCCGTGCGCGTCGCGACCTTGCGACGCCCGCGCTTTTCCAGTGTTCATGGTTCGTGCATTGTACAGCGTCACGGGCGCGATGCGCAAATTGCCGATTCGGGCGGCGATTCGGGCTCGCTCGGGCGCCTTCCTGCGTTGCGGCGCGGGCGCTTCGCGGCGATTCGGCCTCATCCGGGCCGACCGGGGCGCAATTCCCCCCGGCGGTGTAGGCTCTGCCCCGATGCCGACAAGTCCGGCCGCCTCTTCCGTGCAGCGCCCCGAACCCGAGGCCGGGCTCTGTTCGCGCTGCCTGTACATACGGGTTCAGCCTTCCGCGCGCGGCGGGCGCTTCTGGCGCTGCGCGGCGGCGGACAAGGACACGCGCCTCCAGCGCTACCCCGCCTTTCCGGTGGAGCGCTGCTTCGCCTACGCGCCGCACGCTTCGGGCGAGGCCGAAACACGGGCGCAGCGAAACCAAAACGCAGGCGCACCAACCAACATGTAAGGGAGCAGGCATGCAGCACTGGCACATCCTCTCCGCCGTCGGGCGCGACCGACCGGGCCTGGTGGCGGAACTGGCCCGGCTGGTGATGGACAGCGACTCCAACCTGGAAGATTCGCGCATGGCCATTCTGGGCAGCGACTTCGCTGCCATACTGCTTTGCTCTTCCACGGCGGATGACACCGCGGAAAAACTGGCGGAGGGCGCCAAGCGGCTTTCGCGCGCACACGGCCTCAGCGTTTCGCACCGCACCCTGACCGGCGAGGCGCGGCCCCCGGTTCCGGCGCCGGGGACCAGGCTATACAGGGTGGAGGCGGCAGGCGAAGACCGCGCGGGCATTGTGGCCGGCATCTGCTCGGTGCTGGCCGAGCACGGCGTGAACATTGCGGAACTCACCACGCGCAGTCAGCCGGGCCCGGGCGGCTCGCCGCACTACCAGATGACGATCCGCGCGGAAGTGCCGACCGCACTGGACGTGCGCATGCTGCGCCGGGAACTCGAAGCCTGCGCCGACCGGCTGGTGCTGGATTTTTCGCTGATGCCGGATTGAGTCGGGCGCGCTCCGGTCTGATTGTTTCGCACCCGCCCCACAACCACTTCGCACACACCCAACTATGTCGCGCCCGCCTCAACCAATTCACGCGGCCCAACGACTTCACGCCTGAATATGCCGGGTCTTGTTACTTCGCGGCCGACCGCGCCCGCCTCAACCACTTCACGCAGTCCGCCTACTTCCCCCGCCCCGGGAAGTCTCGCGCCAGCGCCTGGTGCAGCACTTCGATGAAGCGGTAGGTAAGGCCCCACACCACGTGGCGCTCCGCTTCGCCGACCACGATGCCCGGGTAATCCGACTCGGCTGCGGCGTGGAAGCGGCGCCGCACGTGGCGCGCGGGGTCTGCCAGTTGATCAAAGGGAAAGAAGAAGGCGTTTTGCACCTCGCTTTCCTGCAGGGTCATCGCGCCCGGCTCGGGCAGGTGATACACGAAGGCGGAGACGACTAGGTTGCCCGCGGCGCGGTGTCCGTATAAATCGTCCAGGCGGCCGAGCGGCTCGGCGCCGTGCAGGGAAAGCCCCACCTCTTCCAGGGTTTCGCGCCGGGCTGCGGCCTCCGGGTGGCCATCGCCCGCCTCCACGCGCCCGCCCGGAAAGGCCATCTGCCCCGACCAGGGGTCGCCCGCCTTTTCCGCCCGGTGAATCAGCAGCAGCTCGGCCTGCGCCCGGCGGCGGGTCAGCACCAGGGCGACCGCTGCGCGCCGCGCGGCTTCGTCTTCGGCCAGGGCGGGCTGACGCCCGGCGAGCCGGCTGCGAATTTCCTCGATGGACATGGTGGATGCACGCCAAGCATAGAGGCGATGCGCCGGCTGCGGAAGCGCCAAACTTCGGTAAGCTGCGCGCGAAAGATGTCCGCCCTTTCGACGCTTTTGCCCGCGGTGCGCAGCATGCTTGCGCTGGCCCGCAAGGACCGCGCCCGGGCCCGCGCGGCAGTGGCCGCGCTTTCGCTCGATGAACAGACTGCACTGGTGTGCGATGCGCCGGCGCCTCTGCGCTCGGAGCTTTTCGACCTGGTGCCGGCGCCGGAAGAAGTCGTGCCGCGCATGCCCGCCGCCGAAGTGTGCACAACGGCCCGCGCACTGGGCCTTTCGGAAGCGGGCTGGCTGCTCGACTGCGCCACCTCGGAACAACTGGTGGCCGCCATCGACCTGGATGCGTGGCGGCATTTTGACTTCGACCGCCGGCGCATGGGCGAGTGGCTGGTGGCGCTGAACGACGCCGAAGACAAAACCGTGCTGCGCGCGGCGCAGAGCATCGACCTGGAACTGTTGATGCTGCAACTGAAAGCCTGCGCGCAGGTGGTGATGAAAACCCAGGAGGACGACTGGGAGCCGCCCACCGGCGGGGTGACGCTGGACGGAGTCTTCTATCTGGTGTTCCGGTCGCCGCTGGAGCAGGGCGCGGGGGATGCAGAGGCGGGTGCGGAGTCGGATGCGACGGGCGTGGCGAGCGCAGCGGGTGCAGATTCGGGCGCGCTGGATGTGACGGGTTTTCCGGACGCGGAGTCGGATGCAGTGGGAGCGGCGGACACAGCGGGTCCGGGAGTGGGCGGGCCGGGCGCGCCGCCCGGTTCGGACTCGGGCGCGCCGAACGCAGGGACAGACGCGGTGCCAAACGCGGGGTCGGATGCAGGTTCGGATGCGGCGGGCGCGGCGGATTCAGAATCGGTCGCATCGAACACGGCATCGCCCGAAGCGGACAGCTCCGAAGGCATCATGAAGCTGCTGCGCGTGCTGTTCCAGAAAGACTACTGGGTGTACTTCCGCCTGTTGCAAAGCGTGATCTGGGAGCTCGTCGGCGAAAACGAAGAGAGCGCACTGCGCTGGCGCAGCGGGCGCCTGCAGGATCTCGGCTTCCCCGACCCGGCGGACGCAAAGCGCATCTACAGCTTTCTGCGCCCGGAACACCTGGCGCGCCTGCCCGAAGCAACGGGGCCGAAGCCAACATTCGGCAAGGACGAAGCGCCCGTGACATGGTGGCCGTCCCTGCTCGAGAGCGCGGGCGAGGGCGCCACCATCCTGCGCGTGCTGCGCGCCATGGCGCCGGAAGCGCGCGAACACCTGCAGCACGAGTTCATCACGCTGGCCAACCAGGTGGCGCTGGCCGATGCGCTGCCGCTCGGGGAATACGAAACCCCGCGCAGCGCCGTGGAGAAAGCTGCGACGCTTGGCAGCCGCGGGCTCGAACACCTGGCCGCAGTGCACGGCCTCGGTTTCGAAGAGGTGCTGCAGCGGGCAGGGGTGCTGCGCCTGTTCCAGGTCGGACACAACCTGGCGCACCGTGACCGGGAAGACGCCCTGGCGCACGAAGACCGGGAAAGCCCTTAAGCGGCCCAAACTGCGCGCACGACGTGCAGCCGAGTCCGAATGTGGCGCGGTTCTGGACACACGGGGGCCGGGAAAGCCCGAAAACAACGCAGCCTCAAACGAACGGGCGGCGTGCAGCCGGGCCCGCAGGCAACGCGGGCCGATACGGTCGCCCGCCCCAAGCAGCGTGCAGCCGGGCCCGCAAGCAACGCGGACCCGGGCGGTGGGAAAAGCGCGGGGAGCCCCCGGGGACGATGCCCCGGAGGCTCCCGTTGATCGTGGACCTTTGACGTGGAAAGGCAGCGTGAACGCGGGATGCGCTCACACCGCCCTTGAACGACTAAAGGTCGACGGACTTGAGCGTCTTGCGCTTGTTGCCGAGCGCGCGCTGCTCGGCGTTGCGAATGACTTCGCGGACGTGCTTGTCGAGTGCGTCGTAGAACTCGCCGCCTACGTTGCACTTCTTGACTGCCGCCTTGGTGCGCGACTTCGAAATGATCAGCTCCTTGCCGGTGGCGCTTGCCATGCTCTTCAATCTCCTTTAACCGGGTCACTCGGCGCCTGGTAAAAGCGGCGATTCGACCTCGGCCTTGTGTGGTTGCGTCGCGACCCGTTCGCAACGCGTGCGCCGGACGTTAGGGCTTCCGGGGGCTCGGGGAAAGGGGAAAATGCGGCCCGGAGCGGGAAAACGGCCCTTTTTCGGGCATTTTGACCCGGAATTCGGGCCCGGCAGGGCGGCGGGCGACCGCGCCGGGCCGGTTGGCGCCGCCGCAGACCGGAGAGGAGCGACTGGTATGACCACCTGAAAACCGGGCCCGGAAGCTCGGGAGACGGCCCCTGGCGGCCCTTTTTCGGGGATGCGGACCCGGTCGGGGCGGGCGTCCAGTATGTGTTTGGACGCACACACAGCCCCGACAAGTTCACGCCGCGCTTTCCTGCGGCGGACCGCCCCGAACGATTGACTGGTTCACCTGTCCGACCGCCGCAATCGGCGCCGGCCCTTCATGTCAGTTGGCAAGTCACCCGCAGCCGGCGTCAGGCCAACGCCCGCCGACAAGTCGCTCGCTCGAAGCCCCGACAAGCTCACGCCGCACCCTCCTGCGGCGGGTCGGCCACCAGCGGCAGCTCGATGCGGAACCGCGAGCCGCCGCCGGCCGGGCATTCCACGGAGAGCGCGCCGCCGTGGCGATCGACAATCTGGTGCGAGATGGAAAGCCCGAGGCCGGTGCCCTGCCCGACCGGCTTGGTGGTGAAGAAGGGCTCGAAGATGTTCTCCCGCATTTCGCCGGGGATGCCCGGGCCGTCATCGCAAAAGGTGAGGGTCACGCCGCCGTCCGCCGAGCGCCGCGTGTTCACCGTGATGTTGCCCTTGCCGTCCATGGCGTCGCAGGCGTTCATCACCAGGTTCATGAACACCTGGTTGAGCTGCGCCGGGTAGCAGCGCACCAGGGGCAAGTCGCCGAAGTCCGTGTGCACTTCCACGCCGCCCTTGAAGTGCGGCTCCATCAGGGCCAGCGTGCGCTCGATTTCCTTGTTGAGGTCTGCATCCGAGAGCCCCTCCTGATCCATGCGCGAAAAGCTGCGCAGGTCCAGCACGATGCGCTTCACGCGCTCCGTGCCTTCGCGACTGCGCAGCAGCAGCTTCTGGATGGCGTCACGGGCCTTGCCTGCGTCGGCATCCGCCCCCTGCTCCTGCGCCTTGATCAGCTTTTCGATGTAGCCGTCCAGTAGCTGCAGGTTGGCGTGCACAAAACTTATCGGGTTGTTCAGCTCGTGCGCGACGCCCGCCACCAGTTGCCCCAGCGCGCGCATCTTTTCGCTTTGCATAAGCTGGGTTTGCGTTTCCTTCAGCTCGCGCGTGCGTTCTTCGACCCGCGCTTCCAGCGTGGCGTTCAGGGTCGCAATCTCGTCGAAGGCCTTGGCGTTTTCAATGGCGATGGCGCTCTGGTTGGCGAGCGTGCGAAGCAGCTCGCGCTCGTCCGTCACCAGCGCTTCGCCCGTGAGCTTGGCGCCCACCGCGATCACGCCGATCAGGTCCACGCCGAACAGGATGGGCACCAGCAGGCGCGCTTCCAGCGCATCGAAAACATCGCGGCACTGCTCGCGCACTTCCGGGTCGTCGAAGTCGTCGAAGCTCGCGCGCGCGAGCTCCTGGCGGCGCATCCACAGGTGCCGGCTGATGGGATGATCGACGGAGAGCGCGAACTCCGACGCATCTTCGTCCCAGTGGCCGCGCCAGGCGGCCGGGTGCAGCGTGCGCTCGTTTTCGTCAAGCAGCAGCACCATGGCGCGCTCGACGTCCAGCGTGTCGATTACCGCGGTCAGCAGGCGCTCGCTGATTTCGCCGAGCGAGAGCATGGAAACCATGGCCTCGGAAATTTCGCGCAGGGCGTCGCGGTAGCCGGTGCGGTCCCTGTCGAAGAGGCGATCCACAAGAGTCTGCAGCCGGTCGCGCAGCGGGTTGAAGGCGAGGATGGCCACAAACAGGAATGTGATGGAAAAGGCGGGCGACCTGGAGTTGACGTTGAAGTGGCGGAACAATGTGTCGGCAAAAGTAATCAGCGCGGCGAACAGGCCGGTGATGGCCAGCGTGGCGGCGCCGTAAGCGGCGGAGGAGCGCGCCGCGCCGCGTATGTCGAACAGGTTGCCGCGCACGATGCCGTAACCCACCGCCACCGGGAAGGCGGAGAACCAGAGCAGCGCGAAGGAGTACGGCCAGTTGACCGGGAACAGCAGGTAGGCCGAGGTAATCACCGCTACCGGCAGGAAGCTGACCAGCGTGCCGGCCAGCACGAGGTCGGCGCTGGAGGTGGCGACGCCGGCGCCGCGCATCCGGATGCGTTCGTGCACCAGCACTGCGATGCCGGCCAGCGCGCCCAGCATGGCCACGGCGTAGCTGAGCCTCGGCAGGTTCGGAAACTCGAGGCCCGAAAAGCGCTCCACCAGGGCGGCCAGCACGATGCCGCCCACCGCCAGGTAGGGCAGCAGGCGCAGCTCCGGACGGCGCGCCACCCAGGCGGGCTCGGTCGGAAAGGTGGTCAGCAGGTGAAACATGGTGGCGCCCACCAGCGGCAGGTTGATCACCACGCGTTCGTAGCCGAGCGGCGCGTCGTAACTGTTGACCGATGTGAAGAGCGCCGTGGCCATGGCGCTGGAGAAGAGCAGGAAGGTCCAGGACTCCGTGCGGTCCGAGCGCAGGCGCCAGACGAACAGCCCTATCAGCAGGTAGCAGAAGCCGACCAGCGCCAGCGTGGCGAAGATGGGGATCAGCAGGCGGTGGTAGGTGGAGACGATGCGGGCCGGCAGCAGCGCCGCCTCGATGATGCGGCCTTCCGCTACGCGGATGCGGTAGTGCACCGGCGTGCCCTGCGACAGGCGCGACCAGCCGCGCTCTCGATACCAGGTGTGGATGGGCCGGCCTTCGACTTCCAGCACGCGGTCGCCGTAATCGACGCCTGCGGCGCGCGCTTCTTCGCCGAGCGCGCTGACCACCGAGAAGCCGCCTATGGTGGTGGTGTGGATGGGCGGCTCCACGGTGCGCGGCGAAGACCACTGGCCGTAGAGGCTGAGCCCGAGGCCGGAGAAGGCCCAGAGGACGGCCACGGCGGCCGTCATGCGGCGGAAGCGCAGCGTGCCTTCCGGGCTCATCGCCGCGCTCCGCTGTGCCGGGGACTGCTGTGCAGGGTGATTTCCTCCGGGGGTGACTTACCAACGGACGTGGGGCGGGCGCGCACCGGAGAGCTCCGGTGAGGGTTAATATGCCCGCGTCAGGTTTTCCCCGCAACGCACGTTTCCGGATGCAAGTCTGCGCGCGCCCGGCCACAACCGGCCACGCCCTACGACAAATCCCCGTGTATCATACCGATACAGGCAAACAAGGGAGGTGTGGGGTCAGAACGGGGGAGATGTTAACGGCTTTGGGCGGCGGGTGCGCAATCGGCCAGGCGCGGCGGCGGGCGAGCGTTGCGGACGGACGCGGCGAGCGAATGCGGTGGGCGGGCGTTGCGGGCGAGTGTTGCGGGCGGGCGATGCGGCGGCGGCGCTACAACTCGTAGCACAGTGAAATCCCCACCTCTCTACTATCCGTGTTCCTGACTTACCAACGGTCGGGGGGGCGGGCGAACGGCAAACACGTCGATCAGCAGCGTCCGAGCGCTGCGGGAGGCCGAAACGCGGCGGCGATCCGCTACGTCTTTTACAAGCTAGTCTTTTAACAAGTCACGCCCGCGCCGACGTTACAACTCGTAGCGCAGTAAAGTCCCCACCTCTCTACTATCCGTGTTCCTGCCTTACCAACGGTCGGGGCGGGCAGCCGCCTGGGGCGAGCAGCCGTATCGGCCACGCGCAAGCGCTACAAATCGTAACGCAGCGAAATCCCTACCTCTCGGGTGTCCGTGTTCCAGAGCGCAGTGCCGAAGAAGCCGGGATAATACTGGCGCACCCGGGCGTAGCGCTTGTCGAACAGGTTGATGCCATACAGCGCCACGCGCAGCGCATCGCCCGCGGCGCGGAACTCGATGCGCGCATTCAGCAGGCCGTAGCCGCCTTGCCGCTCTTCGGGCGCGTTGGCGATCTGGCCGAAGAATGCGCTGCGATACGACCAGTCCGCGCGCAGCAGCAGGCTGCCTCCCCCGGGCGCGGGCAGCTCGACCTGGGGGGCCAGGCTGTAGGTGTGCCGGCTGACGAAGGGCAGCCGGGCCCCCGCCGCAAAGCCCGCCTGCAGCGTGGGCGCCAGTTTCAGCGCTGCGATTTCCGCGTCGGTGTAGGCGTAGCTGCCCGACAGGCG